>JBGTJY010000280.1:0-6174 GCA_041744855.1 Candidatus Hydrogenedentales bacterium | reverse complement strand
AGATCGATCTCGGCGGACGCAACGTGCGTTTCGTTCCGCGCAAAGGGCACACGCCGAGCGACGTCTCCGTCGATCTCGTCGACCCCAAGATCACCTGGTGCGGCGACCTGTTCTGGAACGGCATGTTTCCGAACTACGTCGACGCTTTGCCCGCCGTGCTCGAGGAAAACTGCCGCGCGCTTTTGGTTGATGCCGAAGCCACGTACGTCCCCGGCCATGGCGCAGTCGCGGATGACGCGGTAGTGAAAAACTATCTCGCGCTCCTCGAAGACATCGAAGCGACCGCACGTAAGGCCCACGCCGCCGGCACGCCCGCCGAAGAAGTCTTCAAAACCTACACGCCGCCCGCATCGATCGGCGAATGGATCATTCTCCTCCCCAACATGCATCGCGCGGCGTTCGTGGCGTGGGAGAAGGAATTGTCGAAGTGACGGCGCTATCCGTCCTCAGTCCGCGATCGGGGTAGGGGACCGACAACTACTCCATCGGATACGTCAGGCCCCACTGCGCGCGGATCGCGTCGAGCGTTTCCATGATCGCGATCGATTCATCCAGCGGCATGATGCTCGATTCCGTCCGTCCCTCGCGTAGACAGGCCATGACTTCTTCCGCCTGAAACTGGTAGCCGTTCCCTTTGTAGGCCAGCTTGATTCGCTTGAGCGCGCCGTCTTCGTTCGTCAACGTCATGACCGACGGCTTCCAAAACGGCGCATGCACGCGGATACTGCCGCGCGTGCCCATCACGATCGCCTCGTGCAGGCTCTCCGTGCGGATCGCGCTATGGAGCACGGCGAGTTGGCCGCGATCGTATTTCAAAATCATCGCGGCCTCTTCGTCCACGCCGGTTGCGCCCAGGTGCGCTTTCGATGCGATTGCCGACGGCTTGCCCAACAGCATGAACGCGAATGAGACGGGGTAAATGCCGACGTCGAGCAACGAGCCGCCGCCATACGCCGGGGCGAACAGGCGGCTCTCGGCGTTGACTTCGGCGCGGAATCCGAAGTCCGCGCTGACCATGCGCACCTCGCCGATGACGCCCTCCGCGATCATCTCGCGTAATCGCCGCATGAGGGGGAAGAAGCGGGTCCACATCGCTTCCATGAGAAAGATTCGCTTCTCGCGCGCGAGCTTCACCATCGCGCGGCCCTGCTCCGCGTTGATCGCGAACGGTTTCTCGCAAAGGACGGCCTTGCCCGCGTTCAGGCACAGGAGCGTATTTTCCATGTGCAGATTGTGCGGCGTGCCGATGTAGATCGCATCGATTCCGGAATCGCTCGCGAGATCGGCATAGGAAGCGTGGCGCCGCGGAATGCCGAACTCGTCACCGAAACGATTCGCCGACGCCCCATCGCGCGAGCCGACAGCGGCCAGCTCGGCGGCCTTGGCGAACTTCAGGCCATTCGCGAACGAATGCGCGATGCGGCCCGTGCTCAGTATTCCCCAGCGGAGCGGCGTCGTCATTCGATCATCTAGTGCCGTAGAAAGTGCGCCCGCATCGTGGAACGGTTCCACGATGCGGGGCTGAATCCCGATCGATCAACTACGAGACGCCCGTAGTTTCGTTTGAGTTCTGCTACGCATGTACACGAGAAACGCAGCCATCAACGAGAGCACGGTCCAGTCCAAACCAGCGTTCGGAGCAGAGCCAGGTCCGCTTGCGGCTTCCGTGCACCCGGCATCGTCTATATCACCTTCGCCCTCACCTTCACCTTCGCCTTCTCCTTCACCCTCGCCCTCACCTTCTCCTTCGCCTTCACCCTCGCCTTCGCCTTCACCCTCGCCTTCGCCCTCACCCTCACCCTCGCCTTCGCCTTCACCTTCACCTTCGCCTTCACCTTCACCTTCACCTTCACCTTCACCTTCACCTTCTCCTTCGCCCTCACCTTCACCTTCACCCTCACCTTCACCTTCGCCTTCGCCTTCGCCTTCACCCTCGCCCTCGCCCTCACCTTCGCCCTCACCCTCACCACCGCCTTGCGGTGTGACAGTCACGATCATGCTGCCGGAGTCGAGCACGTGGTTGAGATCGCTTACGTACACCGTGGCTGCGCCCTCCGCGATGCCCGTGACCAACCCGCCGACAAAAGTCACGGTCGCCACAGATGGATTGTCCGAGGCCCACCGATATCGCGGATTGGAGTTTTCCGGCGTGTTCGCGGCGAGCTGGATTTCGTCGCCAACCTCAATCGTAAGCTCACCCGGCGAAATGGAAATAGTTCGCGGCTCACCTTCGCCTTCACCTTCGCCTTCACCTTCACCTTCTCCTTCTCCTTCACCTTCTCCTTCACCTTCTCCTTCACCCTCGCCTTCTCCTTCACCTTCTCCTTCACCCTCGCCCTCACCTGCACCCGGAATCGAGTTCGGATCCGCAGGGTCAGAACCGGCATTGAGTTCAGTCGTATCGCCGAAACCATCGCCGTCACGATCGATTCCGAAGCGTGTGCCAAGACCGCTAGGAACCGCGGTAAAAGTAATCGCTCTGCCCGCCGCGGCGAGTTCCTCAATCTCCGAAAGCGGAACGGCTTCCTCGCCGTCCACGCTCGAGAGGAACATTTCGCCGCCAATGTGCACGAAACCCCGCTCCACGCCACCGACGGCCGTTTTCGCGATGAGGTCTACCCTCCCGGCGCCGGCCAATGTGAGGAGTTGCGTAAGGAGGACAGACGTTTGCTTCCCCGATTCGCTCAGCGTGAATTGCTTCCCCACCGCGGCGTGCGCGTCCTTACTCGTTTGCAACGAGGGCGGTTCGATTGCCAATCCATCCGGAGGATTCTGATCGGGCGTGCCGAAATCCGACCCAGAAAACGCGAGCGTTAGAGCGACTATATCGGCGATGTCCTGGTCGTTCTCGGGATTAAACGCCGACGACGAGAGAAATGACGAGAGCGAATCGACGCTGCCATCGTGCAAGAAACCGAAACCGGCGCGGCTCGCCTGATTCGTCAGGTCCATGCCCACTTTGTCGTAGTCGTTGCGCAAGTGGGGCGTCTTCATCGAGATGTTCGTCGAACCATCGGATGGAATCAATGCGATGTGTCGATTTCCCTGTGCGTCGGGCGGGAAAGGAACGAACGAAAAGCTCGAAAACGAAAACGTGGAATCGGCGCCGTTCCCAAGGGGAAGCGTGTGACACGTCACGCAATTGAGTCCGCCGTCTTGGTGTTGTTCCGCGCCGCCTTGACGCACTTCCGTGCCCATGTAAAGCCGCAGCCCGCGTTGCGCGTTGCCATTCGGCATCGGGTCGCCTCGATTCGCGATCGCGTCGCGCTGCCCTGTCGAGAACATATCGACAATCGGGATATCCAGTGGCAACGTGTTGTCGAGGTTGCGGAATGGATTCGGCGGAAAATGGATCGTCGAAAGGAAATCCTTGAATTCCTGCATCTCCGTATCCGTAAGGACTTCGTCATCCGCCTGAAGGAACATAAAGGCCGGATTGAATTCCTCGATTCCACGGCGATCGCCGCGCCAGTGCAGCGGTTCATGGCCGATGATGTCCTGCAACGTCTGCGTCGTCATCGGCCCCTTCATGGGATGGAAGTCTTCGAAATCCGGTCCAAAGTCGAACCCCATCGCGAGATTCTGATCGGACACCGTCTTCATCTCGCCCGCGGGCTCCCCAAGGTCCCAGCCAAGGCGGTCGAAGCGGGCATCGACGTGACACGACCCGCAAGAGACATGTCCCAAACCCGAATTTTTGTGCGTGTCATAGAGATGCTTGCGCCCGGTCTTGATCGCCGAGGGCGAAGGATCGAAGAACGGTATCCGCTCGATTTCGCCGTTGATCGAAGTATCGATGACCGAAAGCGACGCGTCGAACTTGTTGACGACATACGCGCGCTGGCGTTCTTCATCGAGCGCGAGCCCCGTGGGGCCTTCACCAACCTCGATCGGCGAGGGCGTCGCGCGTTCGCCGGCCGCATTGATGACAATCACGTTGTTCGAACCGAGACCCGTGACATACGCACGATCGCCTTCCGCGTTCCACACGATTGCGCGCGGGTCGCCGATCGCTTGATCGCGCATGCCTTGCGGAACAATATTATCGTTGTAGTCAAGGTGCGGGTTCAGATCGACAATCGCCGGCGTTGATGGCGACGCGGGATCGACTACCGCCAAGTTCACGCGCAGGAACACGCCGTTGACGTTCGGCTCGAATCGCACCTCGTTCATCGCCTCGGTGCCGACGAGCGTGATCTCGCCGGTATCCGGCTTGATGCCCAGCGCCATGCAGATGTTCATCAATCGGCGGATGTACGACACGGAATTATCCGACGTGTCGATGACCGCGATGTCGTTGTCCGCCAGGTCCCAGCCCACAACGCGGCCCGACGCGCTTGCATTCGCGCCGCTTACCCACTGCGTCCAGTTTTGATTGTTGTCGTCCAGCCATTGTCCCTCGTCGTTCTTCCGCACGATCAGGCCGACGCGGATCGGCGAGGGATTGTCGGTATTCGGCGCCGGGAAGATGCTGCCCCCTACGCCGCCGATGTTCGGCGGAGGATTCGCGCCGCCATATGGGCCGGCCTCGGAAACGACGTTGGGCAGAATCTCGGACATGAAATCGATCAACCCGCCGCCGAGCACGGTCGTGCCGTTGCCCGACTCGAAAACCGCGGCATAGACCGTCCCGCCGTCCGCGCTCACTGTCAGCATGCGCGGGTCCTCGCCGTTGATTTCAATTTGGTCCACCGCCCCATCCTCGGGCGACGCCGGATCGACCACGAGGATGCGGTTGCTCTGCGAACACGAGATATACGCCATCGAAGGCGTGCCGGCGAAGACCACGTCCGTCGGCTCATCGCCAAAGTCCGCGGGTTGGTTCTGCGGGGTGAATTCGCCCGGTGGGGGCGTGCGTGTGTCGATTGTCCCCACTACGGTCCGGGTCGCGAGGTCAACGACGCTGACCGAGTCCGAAATGTGATTGACGACCCAGAGCTCCGTGTTCGTGCGAAAACGAACCGAAACGGGGTCGTAGCCAACCGGCACCGAGCCGACGTGCTCAGGCAATTCGCCGCTGAGGTCGAACAGTTCGACACGGTTGTCGGGCGTGTTGCACACGGCGAGCGTCGAGCCATCGGGACTTAAATCGATCGGCGACACGTGCGGCGACTCGAAATTGACGATTTGGGCCGATGCGTACCCCGTTCCGAGAAACCCCGCACCAATCAACGCGGCACCATTGAACCCGGCGCCAATCAACGCGGCACAAACGAGCCCGCGAAACACACCACCCCCGTCGACTGACCGCATACTACACTCCTCCAAACACGCCCGGCTAACGCCACTGACGCCCGAAGAACACCTCCGAATACCGGCGCTCGTACTCAATCACTTTACGTTTTTACGCGGACAGATGCAATGGGAATCTTTAAAAAACTCCCCATATACGTTGTTCCCTCGTTGCCATGTCCAACCCCGATCGTGTGGGTCGGTTTGAATTCTCGGGTTAATAAAGCAACGCAACAATATCGCCTACCGTCCAAACCTGTCGTCATTCCGCCTTCATTGCCGATCAGGCCGTGCCCTTAGTGTCGAGAAAGCAACATTTTAGATATTCTATTGACAAGTCGTAAATGACAAATTGTACGTCGCACAATCTTCCCATTGACAAAATACAAATCAGCGTCTATACTGCAGGAACTATGGAATTGGAATTTGATGACGAGGAGTTGGATGGGCTATCCCGCAACGAATCCTCGGACCACAGATTTCCGCCCGGTATCGGAAGAATATTCCGAAAACGCATTCAATACCTGAGGGCGAGCCCCGACGAGCGCGCACTGTACGCAATGAACAGTCTCAATTACGAGCAACTCAAAGGCAAACGAAAAGGCGAGTATTCGGTACGACTGAACCAACAATATCGAATTGTTTTCCGTTATACGGAAGGCAAGGCGTCGAAGAAAATTATCGTAATGTCTGTAGAGGATTATCACTAGAATGCCTAGATCTCCCATAGCGCCAGAAGTTTTTCTACCCGGAGAATTCTTGAGCGAAGAATTGGAAGCACGCGGATGGAATCAGCAGGATTTTGCTTTAATCTTGGGCAAGGATGCTGGCGCTGTTAGCGACATTGTGGCTGGGCGTCGATCCATTACACCGGAGATGGCTCACGGTATCGGTGAGGCACTTGGCACAGGTCCAGAGGTATGGCTAAACCTTGAAGCAGCC
>JBGTJY010000279.1:0-2054 GCA_041744855.1 Candidatus Hydrogenedentales bacterium | reverse complement strand
TTCATTGGCAATGTTCCGGCCACAACTACCGGCCAGTGGCTTGGTTTCGGCGGGCCACCGACAGGGCTCCATGTTTCGTATGAGATCGACGATATCGGCGGCACGGATCCCGGGGTTCCCGATGCGGCACATGACGGCGTCTTCATGGCGAAGGCGTTCGGGCCGTTCAATCCCTTCACGGATGCAACGGGGTTGGTCCAGAACGTTCCAGCGTCACCTGGCGAGCAGTTCGAGGCGCGGGTGTGGATGCAAGCGCCGAGCGGTGACACGATCATCGGCACCAACAATTTTAATACGATAGCGCTGACATTTCACGACGCGAGCGGCGCGCAGATTGGAACGGCCAAGGATTTCCCCGTGCTCGACGGACGCGACCCTAATATCATCGCGGATACCTGGGTCGAAGGAGTAGTGAATGGCCTTGCGCCGGCCGGCACGGCCTATGCGCGCGTCAGCCTGTTCTTTATTCAATTAGTATTAAGCCCGACGCCGCCCCAAGGCGGGGCGTCATGGTTCGACGACGTATCGTTGGTGCGATTGACGTCGAATATTGCCGAGCCCGATGGCGACTTCAACGGCGATGGAATCATTGATGCGGCCGACTATGTGGCGTGGCGTAAGACCGGCTTGCCTCCGAGTGATTACGATCTCTGGCGTACTCATTTTGGCGAAACATCAGGCAACGGAAACGGAGGGTCGAATGCCACCGTGCCCGAGGCGAGTTCGTGCATCCTGACGGTTTTTGCATTGTTTGCCGGGTTGGGTTGTCGACGTCGGATGACTCTTCGGTAGCGACCATCGCTCCGGGACTCGCATCCGACGCACTCAGGAACAGTCATGCGATATCGGTCTTGCAGTCGCAGGTTAGGGTTTACGTTGGTCGAGTTGCCCTTCGACAGGCTCAGGATAGTTAGAAAGCGTAAACGCTCGGCATTTACGCTTGTCGAACTACTGGTTGTCATTGCAATCATCGGCATTCTCGTTGCGCTGCTGCTACCGGCAATTCAAGCGGCGCGTGAAGCGGCACGGCGTTCCGCCTGCACGAACAATCTCAAGAATCTCGGCCTGGCTGTGTTGAATCATCATGATGTGATGAAACACTTCCCGGTGAATATGGGCGCTCACAGAACTGACGAGGCACCCGGCATTCCGCAGCCCGCCGTTGGATGGATTCTGAACACGTTGCCTCAGTTGGAAGAGCAGTCGCTGTACGATCAGTTTAAAGCGGGCGGAGCGTTTGAGGGCGAATTCCTCGATGGCCGGTGTCGAGTACCCAAGATTGACTATGGACTGAACTCAATCAAAAACGGCATTTCGGTGCCCGAGTTAATGAGAACGCAGCTCGCCATACTTCAATGTCCTTCGGACGAATCGGTCAAGGTACTAAGCACCACTCAATGGCAATTCGCCGCTTGCCCTGTCGCGCTGACCAGTTATAAAGGCGTGATCGACGATACCTGGGCAAATGAACTGGGCGGGGGGACCTTCAGTAACGAAATACCCACTGAATATCGCAGCGGCATCTACAAAGAGCCGGCGCCGGGACCTTGGACGACGCAATACGACTGTCATCGTGACATCCGCTGTCGTGGGTTCTTCTTTCGACAGTCATTTCAGCGGCCGGTCAAGATCGCCAAAGTGACCGATGGCACGAGCAAGACATTCATGATCGGCGAGGACGTGCCCGAGTACAACCGACACTCCACCGCGTACTATTCCAACGGTAGCTGGTGCAGCTGCAATGCGCCGTTGAACTTTGGCATCGGACAGGATCCGGAGCCGATCGCATTTGCTGGCTGGTACGACGCGCAAGGCTTCCGCAGCAAGCACCCCGGTGGAGTACAGTTCTGCCTCGCGGATGGCTCGGTTCGATTTGTTGCCGACAGTGTCGACAACGTCGCCTACCGGGTCAGTTGCACTCGCGACGGCAACGAGGTTGTGCCTGGCGATCTATAACCAAATGCTAACTATACACCGCGTATTAATTGTTAGCCTGTTCGGGCTGCCGCTGATAGTCGGCTGCGGCAGCAATTTAGCGTCCGTGAGTGGCACGG
>JBGTJY010000278.1:0-5172 GCA_041744855.1 Candidatus Hydrogenedentales bacterium | reverse complement strand
GATCGAGACCTTCGCGCGCGTGCCGGTGGAGATCGATATCGCTTCGGAGTATCGCTATCGCGATCCGATTGTCGGGCCGGGGACTATCGTGATGCCGGTATCGCAATCGGGCGAGACGGCGGACACGATGGAGGCGGTTCGGATCGCTCAGTCGCGCGGCGCGAAGGTGTATTCGATCATCAACGTGATGGGGAGCAGCATCGCACGGATGTCGGATCGCGTGATGTACACGAACGCGGGGCCGGAGATCGGTGTCGCGTCGACCAAGGCGTATACCTCCCAGATCGCGGCGTTCGCGCTGTTTGCGATTTATCTTGGGCGGCTTCGCGGGACGATGGAGGAATCGATCGCGGCGGCGATGATCGCGCATTTGCGGGAGTTGCCGCCGAAGTTGCAGGTGTGCCTGGATCGGGACAAGGCGATTGTCGCTTGCGCGGCGGATGCGAAATACCGGGATCCGCGCAGCGCGTTTTTCATGGGCCGGGGCTATAACTTTCCGAGCGCGCTCGAGGGGGCGTTGAAGCTGAAGGAAATCAGTTACATTCACGCGGAAGGTTACGCGGCGGGCGAAATGAAACACGGGCCCATCGCGCTGATTACGGACGAAGTGCCGATGATCGGGATTGCGACGCGCAGCGACACTTACGAGAAAGTGATTTCGAACATTCAAGAAATTCGCGCGCGGCGGGGGATCATTTTGTCGATTGCGACGGACGGCGACGGGGAAGTGAAAAAGCACAGCGACGACGTGTTGTATGTGCCGGATTGTTTCGAGCCGCTTAGCCCGATTGTGAATGCGATTCCGTTGCAATTGTTGGCGTATCACATCGCGGTGAATCGGGGGTGCGATGTGGATCAGCCGCGGAATTTGGCTAAGAGCGTTACTGTGGAGTAGGGGAGGGGGACGAGAGCGGGAACGATTACGATTGCGCGATTACGCGATTACGCGATTACGATTACGATTACGATTACGATTACGATTACGATTACGATTACGATTACGATTACGAATTGAGACGTTCACGTAATGGGGGGAGATTCAAGTGCGGCTTGAGGGCCGCGGGGGGGGGTATTACGGGCGCGCGAAGTAGTCTGGTTCGTTGCCGGGCTTCCATTTGATGTTGCAGCCGATGCTGGGCTTTTGCTTGAGGCTCATCGTGGCGCCGGTGAGTAGCGCGTCGATTGCGGCGCGGAGGTCTTTGCCCGTGACGGGGAGGCCATTTCCGGGGCGGCTGTCGTCGAGTTGGCCGCGGTAGGCTAGGCGCCGGGCGCGATCGAATACGAAGAAATCGGGGGTGCATGCGGCGCGGTAGGCCTTGGCGACTTCCTGGGTCTCGTCGTGGAGATAGGGGAAGGTGTAACCGCGCGCGGCGACTTCGGCTTTCATTTTTTCGGGCGAATCGTCGGGGTGTTTTTCCGCGTCGTTCGAACTAATCGCGACGAAGGCGACGCCCTTTTCCGCGTAGTCGCGTCCGATTTTCGCTAACTCGCCGACGATGTGTTTAACGAACGGGCAATGGTTGCAGATGAACATGACGACGAGGACCGGAGCGTCTTTGAAGTCGGAGAGGGATTTTGTGCCGCCGGTGACGTTGGGCAAGTGGAATTCCGGGGCTTTTTCTCCGAGGGGTAGCATGGTTGATAGGGTTTGGGCCATGGATCGGACTCCTTGATTTGGAACGGTCGGGCGGGGTCGGCTCCGGCACGCGCCGCATGAATGCGGAAATCCGAACGCGTTGTTATGAGGGTTTGGCCTTCTTCCTGAACGAATGAAAATGCGGTGTGAGACTTTGTTCGATGCGATTACGATTACGATTACGATTACGATTACGATACGATTACGATACGATTACGATACGATTACGAAGCACGAGCATGGGAACTATAAACGAAAGGTTCGTAGTCCCGGGTTTGGCGGGACTACGAACCTTGATTTTACTTGCTCTGCGATTTAGTTCGCGAGTCGGGGGGATTGTTGGCGCGCGGTTGATTTTTTTTCGCCGCTTTGGAAGCGTTCGATTCGCTCGAGCCAAGTCTCGCCGATATCCAACTCGCGCCCGTTGCGCATGTCGGTTTCGGGTTCGATGTCGAGTTCTTCGATGTCGCTGCTGCGTAGTGGGCGCGCGAATTCGATCTGCTTCGTGGCATCGGTCGTATCGGCGCTTGAACGCATGGTCTGAATCTTGTCCGCAGCAATTCGGCGCGTTATCGACTTCGCCAACGGGTCGGTGCCATATTCGTAGAGGATGACGGGTCCCAATTCGCCTGTGCCGATGTCGATTTCTTCGAAGTAGAGGTCGGTGCCGCTTTCCCAATCTAGGAACGCGTCGAGCCAATCCGGATCGATGCCGAGCTCGTAATCGACGCCGCCGAAGATACGGCCCTCGGAGTAGCCGTCGTTGTAGCCGTCGTCGAATCCGCCTGTGCCGTATTCGATGTGCTCGTCGTTGGCGATGAAGTCGAGGAAGTCGGGGGCGTATGCGGCGAAATATCCTTCGCTGAAGCCGATGATGAAGGCGTGACGATACGCGACGAAATAACCGTCGGCATAGGCGG
Organism: Candidatus Hydrogenedentales bacterium; assembly: GCA_041744855.1. GTDB lineage: Bacteria > Hydrogenedentota > Hydrogenedentia > Hydrogenedentales > JBGTJY01. The sequence continues at coordinate 2,616 of JBGTJY010000278.1, read as the reverse complement.
TGAACACGCCATCGTAGAAGCCTGCGTCGAAACTCAAATCGTCGATGAATGGAATGAGATGGCCTTCCCAAAAGACTTGGAATCCGACCGACTCCCAACTGTCGTCGTAGCCCGCGTAATACTCGGCGTCTTGCGCGAATCCCTCGTCGAAGCCGAGGTTGTAGTCCACGACGTCGCCGTCCTGAATCACTTTCACGTCGCGCGTGCGGGTACCTGCGGTTACGCGAATTGTTCCTTCGCGCGGGTCGATCGCGTCGCGCGAGCCGGGCGAGGTGTGGGCCGCGAACACGGCGGTAATGGTGCCTGAGTTGATGCCGTTTGCGCCGGAGATAATGGTGAGCCATGCCTGGCCCATAGTGACGCTCGCGGACCACTCGAGATTGCCGTCGCCGACGTTGGCGACTTGGAAGGTCGTGGTACCGCTCGATGCGGGGACTGCGCGCTCTAGGGGCGTTACAGAAAGGACCGGCTCGCCTTCACCTTCGCCCTCGCCTTCCCCTTCGCCCTCACCTTCTCCTTCGCCCTCGCCCTCGCCTTCACCGCTGACGTCGCCCACGATGATGTTAACGGGCTGCGAACCGACGAGGCCGCCTGACACGATCAGATCCATCCCGCGTATGCATCCGGTCGCATCGTTGCGAAAGAACAGGATGTCGAATTCGTATTCGTTGCCGCCGCGGGTGGTGAGGGTGCCGAAGCGATGAATCTCGCGATCGAATTCGTCGACCTCGATTTCATCGTTTGAGGTGGCATTCGTCAGATCGTCGCACGAAACTTCCCACGAGAAGCTGTTGCAGCCGTCGATGCTTGCGGTGACTCGACCGCAGACCACATCGCCGGGACAACCGGTCAACGCGGCGGCTAGCGTTGCGAGGACGCCTACGACGCCGAGCTTCGTAATCCAATTCATTCTTGCGTTCATGGCAACACCCTTTATTTCGACTTCTTAATTCGTATTTGTCAGCGCGCTCTTCGCGCAGCTTATTCACGACAGCGGCTGGAAAGCCGCGTTACGTATAGACACACTTCTCGTGCGATCCTGCATGCATGAGTTGTGCCGCCGCCCCAGCGACCCGATTCGGGGCCTTATTAGCGGCCCCGCGAAATGCTCCGGCCCGACATCGCGGCGCCGCTGGAACGTGAGGAGCCGCTGCCTGAGGAGAAACTACTCGATCGGCCGGAGGAACCGGAACTCCTCGACATCGACGGCGCGGAATAGCTTCTCGACGGCGCCGCCGCACTCGACCTCGAGGAGGAGGGCGCACTGAATCGCGAGGTTGAGGGCGCGGGCGCGCTGAAGGTCCTCGACGACTCCGATGAACTCCTTGACGATGGCGCGGTGTAGCGCGGCGACGCGGCCGCACTGGGTTGCCGCGATGGCGGCGCCACGCGCGTAGTGCTCGTTGAGGATGTCGACGGGGAACGATCGATCGAGCGGCTCGAGGGCGCGCTGCGATACGACGGAGCCGATTCGCGGGTCGCGCTTGGTTGCCTGCTGACGCTTGGTTCTCTCGATACGCTTGGTTCTCTCGATACGCTGGGTTGTCTACTCGTCACGCTCGGTTCCCTGCTGGATACGCTGGGTTGTCTGCTCGTAACGCTGGATTCGCGGCTTGGGCTGCGGCTGACGCTCGGCGCTTCCGTTCGGACGGTTTCCGAGCGCGAGGACGGGGCCGCGACGCGCGAATTCCGCGATGCATCGCTGCTACGCGGCACGGCGCTTTCGAACGTGCCTTCCGGCACGGCGGCGCGCGTCGTGGTGGGCGCAGGCTGCACTCGTGAAACATCGCGCGAAACATCGCGCGATACGTCACGCGTGGTCGCGCGGCTCACGACTTCGCTTGAACGATTCGGCGCAACTGCCTCTCGCGTGCCGCGCGGGGTGATGTCTTCGAGCCGGGTCGAGGTAACGCGCGAGGTATTCGGCGTCTGGGTTTCAACGCCGCGTCCCGGAATTTCGGTGTCGGCGCCCCGCGACGGCGTGCGCAACGAGGTGTCGTTTCCGGAGCGCTGTTCCGCTCCAGGCACGGTCGTTCGCGTAGGCGTTTCGCCGCGTTCAACGCTGCGCGTCGAATCGGCGCTGCGCGTGCGGGTTGCGATTTGGGATATGGGCTGACCGCCGCGCACGTCTGCGTTGGAGTACGTCGGGGTGGTCGTGCGCCGGCCGGACATCATACTGCGCGTCGCGTTCGACGTGCGTTCGGCGCGTTGCAAGGCGTCCGTCACTTCGGTGCGTGCGCTGGAACGCACGGACGCGGTGCGCAACGCGGTGTTGCGTTCCGAGCCAGTGCGTGCAGACGTAAGCTGCGTGCGGTCCGAAACGCTGCGTTCGGAGTTGATCGTTCGATTCGATGCTGTACCGCGTTCGGATGCGACTCGGCCCTCGGCGCCTCGTACGGATTCGGTGCGGGCGGATGCGACGCGCCCCTGCGCGCCGCGTTCGACGTCGCCGCGTTCCACTGCAAACTGGCGGCGGGTGGTCGATTCGAGCGCGGCCACGCGCGAGGTGGCCGTGCGCGACGAGGAATCCAGAGTGGAAGGTCCGCGCATGACGCGCTGCGGGGAATAGTCACGGACGGGCAAGGTCGTGCCGCGATAGGTGGTATCGGAATAGCG
>JBGTJY010000277.1:0-2002 GCA_041744855.1 Candidatus Hydrogenedentales bacterium | reverse complement strand
CCGGATGATCACGCGATCCAGCAACCTCGCGACCAACACGATGGTCGCCATACTCGGCGCGGAGCAGATCAACGCGACGGCTCGCAAGCTCGGTGTTACGCGGTCGCTGGTGTTGCGCGGAGTCGAAGACCAGAAAGCGTTCGATCGCGGGATGAGCAACTCCATGACCGCGCGCGATCTCGCGCATCTGTTCGCCGCGCTGGAGCGGAGGCAGGTAGCGGGGGAGGCCGACACGCGGGACATGCTCGACATCCTGCTGGGCCAGGAGTTCAACGAGAAGATTCCGGCCGGCCTGCCGCCGGGCATCCGTGTAGCCCACAAGACAGGCGAGATCACCGCGGTCTCGCACGACGGCGGGATCGTGTATCCGCCGGGTCGCGCGCCCTACGTGATCGTCGTGCTCACGCGCGGCGTGCGCGATGGCCGCGCGTCGGCCACGCTCATCGCGGATATTTCCCGCCTGGTGTACCAGCACGCGACCGGCAACTTCGACTAGCTCCGGCCGAGATACTCTTCGATCTCCACGTAGTACGGATTTTGTCGAAGAACATTTCCCGTGATGACGACCGGGTGCGTTTCGAAACAGCCGTGCAACATTACGCTGCCCGATAGAGAGTTCGCGTCGTACATGCACATGACCACGGACGGGAATAGCTTCGCCGCCCCGGTCACCTTCGCTTCGAAGGCAAGAATATCGCGGTCCGCTGGCCATCCGGGGCGCGACCAGCCGATGTTTCCGAGTAGACGGATGAGCCGTGCCCCATTGTCTTGCGCGCGCTTGAAGGCGGCGCCAATCTCGCTCAGCATCATGTCGGCGTGCTCGCGACCACCGAGGATCGTCAGTCGGCCGGCCTCTTCGAGATGGCGGACGTCAAACCCATTCGCAGCCAGGACCTGGGCGACCTCGGCGTTCGCTTCGTCGTGCCCGAAAATGACGCAATGGTCGCCGTCGCGAATTCCACGAGTCAGGAAGCCGACGGCCTCGGCGAATTCCGCCGGAGTCTCCCAGATGTACGCTATGTGGGCGCCAACGTCCACCGTCTCGTCGCGCGCTCCGAGTGCCACGGTGGGCGAACCTTCCGCTGTCATTGCCGAGCTTCGCAGGAAACCGCCATGTGTGAGGCCCCTCGGCCTTGTGCCGTCTGTGTGAAGATCAGCTACGTACAGTGCAACTGCCGCGCCCAAGCGAACGTCAGCTCCGGCGCTCCACGAGGTCCCACAGATTGCCGTATAGATCCTCGAACACCGCGACGGTGCCGTACGACTCCTCCCGCGGCGGGCGGACAAACTTGATTCCGAGAGATGTCATTTCGTTGTAATCGCGCCAGAAGTCGTCCGTATTCAGGAACAGGAAAACACGCCCTCCAGTCTGGTTCCCGACAAAAGGAAGCTGCTCCGGCTTGGACGCTCTCGCGAGCAGCAGGCTCGCTCCGCCTGATCCGGGCGGCGATACGACCACCCACCGCTTGTCTTGCTCGGGTTGGTACGTGTCCTCCGCCAGCGTGAATCGAAGCTTGCGGGTGTAGAACTCGATCGCTTCGTCGTAGTCCCCGACGAGGATCGCGACCAGAAAAATAGACTGTCTCATGTCCAAAGGCGTGTGGCGACCATCCGCACTACGACGCCATGGGTAATGCGCCTAGAGTAAACGGTTCGCGGGACATACCGGCCTCGTCACCGACGGAGGCGTTCACCGCTTCAAAGCACGCTTCGCACATTCCGTGTGAGAGCATCGGAAGGGAATCTTCGCCAAACAGCCCGAGTTGGGCGATAGCATCTTCCACCTCCGCCCACTCACGCGATGGCAGCTGGATCCTCGCGCACCAGGCGCACATCCTGAGAATCTCACTCGAGGCTGAGCGCGCTGATTCGAGCAGTCGGATCGCCCTGCGCGGTTGTTCCTCGATGAGAGATACCGCGAACCAGACGCTTTCCGCGTCTTCGCAGGCGATTTCCATGGCCAGCATCCGTCGCAAGGCAGGCGCATCGCAGCGAAGCCGGA
>JBGTJY010000276.1:0-3404 GCA_041744855.1 Candidatus Hydrogenedentales bacterium | reverse complement strand
GGTGGACGCCTTAGATTTCGGTGACCAGGCAAGCAGAGCTTTCGGTGCAAGTGCGTTCCCGAATAGAAATTCGGGAACGAGGCGACGAGGCGAATGCCTTAAGGTTTCGGTGACCAGGCAAGCAGAGCTTTTGGCGCAAGTGCGTTCCCGAATAGAAATTCGGGAACGAGGCGATCCCGAATAGAAATTCGGGAACGAGGCGACGAGGCGAGTTCTTTGACGCAGGTGGCACAACTCGGTTATTTGATTGTATTTGGGAAACGTGGTAGATTCGTTAGGCTTGGTATTTTGCCCTTGAGAGGCGCCTTCGGGGTATGTTTGACACGGGAGTCCCAGCGTGATTGATGATTCTGAGCCGGTCGCGAACGCAGAAGCCGCGCCTGATCAGAACGCGAATAGTGGGCTGCCGGGCGCTACGCCTGCCAAGAGCGATCGGCAGGAATTGAAGCGCGAAATTATCGATTTCGTGAAGCTGGTCGTCTGGTTTCTGGTCATTTTCCTTGGTTTACGCACCTACGTCATCGAGGGCTATGAGGTTCAGGGGCCTTCGATGCAGCCGACGCTTGAGAACAACGAGCGCATTCTCGTTCTGAAACTACCGCATATCCTTTCCCGGCATTGGCCCTTCCATGGGCTCAACGCAATCGAAGGCGGCGACATCGTCGTGTTCGATAGTCCGGATACCTCGAACAAGCGGTACGTGAAGCGCGTCATTGCGAATGGGCCGCGGCACGATGGCAATCGAGCGGTGAACGCGGGGACTCGGGATTCATCGGACGAGAGCGTGGAAGTTCGATTCGACGGGGGGACGATTTACGTCGACAACAGCCGAATCGAAGAGGAATATTTGCGCTCGGACAACCGCGAGATTCACGATCAGCAAGTCTTAACGCTGGGGCGCGGCGAGTACTACGTGTTGGGCGACAACCGGCGCGTCAGCAAAGACAGCCGCAGTTTCGACGCAATCGACGATGACACGATCATCGGCAAGGCATTTTTGCGGTTTTGGCCGCCGAGTAAAATCAGCCTGCTTCGATGAACGTCCTCATATTCGCCGACGTGCACCTGCGCGCAGGGCCGGCGGGGAAAGCCACCCAGGCCGAATTCGTCCAATTCCTCCGTTCGATCGATCCCGCAAAGTACGAGCGCATCGTCATTCTCGGCGACCTCTTCGATTTCTGGTTCGAATATCGGCACGTCATCTTCTCGAGCTATTTCGAATCGTTGCGGGCCTTGGCCGATTTGCGCGATGGCGGCGCGGAGCTTCACCTCGTGTGCGGCAATCATGATTTTTGGGCCGGGCGATTTCTCGAATCGGAACTGGGCATGCACGTGCATCCGGTTGCGTATGAGACGCAACTTGGCGATCGGCGCGTGATGTTCGTCCATGGCGACGGCGTGAACAAGCGCGACTACGGTTATCGGGTGTATAAGCAGATTGCGCGGGCGCGGCCGGTGATTGCGTTGTTTCGATTGCTGCATCCGGATTGGGCGATGGGTGTCGCGCAGGCGGTGTCGCATGGGAGCCGGACGTTGTTGTCGCCGGACGATCCCGCGACAAGTCATGAAACGCGGGCGGTCGCGGGGTATGCGCGGGGCATACTCGAGTCGGGGCGGGCGGATGTCGTGGTGTGCGCGCACACGCATCATCCGATGCGCGAGGTAATTCCGCGCCCAAGCGGCGATGGCCTCTATCTCAACACAGGAGATTGGATGCTCAACCGGCACTATCTCCTTTGGGAAGAAGACGAGTTTACAGGACGGCAATTCGAGAATACCTAGCCCCAACTCCCAATTTCATAAGTCCCATTTTTCCCATACTTCCCATTTCCACGATCTAACAAGGAAAAAGCAACGGCGGTGGGATCCGGAGCGCCAATTCATTAGTATCGGTGGGATGTTGGTGTTGCTTTTTATTGCGATCGGGGCCGCGGAGCCTTCGGGCGAAATTGCTTGCACCATGGCTTCGGGGCAGGGGCGGCAGGCGGTCATCGTCGATGTTGAATCGGGCGCGTTACGCGCCATCGGGCCTGGCCACGACGACGGTCCGCCCGTATGGTCCCCGAACGGCGCGCAACTCGCGTTCGAAACTGCTACGGAAACGGGCCGCGGAATCTACGTCGTCGATCGGGACGGATCGAATGGCCGCGTGATATCGCGCGCGCACGCGATCAATCTCGAACCGGCTTGGGCGCCGGATAATGTTCGGATCGCGTACGCCGCGGGCGACACCTCGCCGATGTCGATTGTCGTGTGCAACGTGGATACGGGCGAGGAGCGCGCATGGGGCAACCTTGCTAAAGCGCTGCGGTCGCCCATGTGGTTGCCCGATCCGCGGATGATTGCGGCGCTCGCGCAGGGGGATGCGGAGACCGTGCCGCCGGCGATTCTGATGGATATTCAATGGGGCGGTTTGCTCGCGATGGTTTTTGAAGGCGCGCCTGCGGCCGATACATCGTCGCCGAGCGAAGGCACGACGACGCCCGTGCCTTTCGATGCGCTTCGCAATGTCACGACGGAGATGTATGTCGTCACGTTGCGCAATGCCTTTCCAATGCCGCCGGCCGCAATGCCTTCCGAGGGCACCTACAGCGAGTGGGCGCCGCGGCCGGATTCGAAGGGACGCAGCCTTGCGTTCGACTCGAACGACGGCGGCGATCGCGAAGTTTTTCTCGCGACTTCGAAGGGGTCCTACGACTTGAGCGAGCACCGGGCGAGCGACTGGAATCCGGTGTGGTCGCCGGACGGAAATTGGATCGCGTTCGAATCGATGCGGGACGGTCCGCGCGGCGTGTATCGCGTGCATCATCAGACGAGCCGGGTGTTGCCGATTGCGGTGTCGGATGCGGCGGATCATTGGTCGCCGTCGTGGTCGCCGGACGGGGAATGGGTCGTGCACTCCGGGAATCCGGGAGCCACGACGCAACTGTTTGCGACGCACATCGATTCGGGCGACTCGCGGCGGGTCACGACGGGCGAAGGCATCAATTTCGATGACGCAGCGTGGCGGCCGTGAGAGCGGCGGCGTTATTCGCGCTGATCGTTTCGTGCGTCGCTTTCGCGCGCGACGCGGAGGATCGCCTGCATACGATCATAGTGCCGAATGAAGGCAGGCCCGCGATCGTGCGGCCCGGGGACACGATATCAGTGCTGACGCGGAGCGATCACGCGTTATCGCTGATCGATGGCGACCGCCGGATTGAGTTGCAGGCAACGTGGAAAGCGGCACCGGGCGGACTTCGCGAGGGGCGATGCGTTGTGCCGAACGAGACGGCCAGCGGGATTTTTTCGATTTCGGCGAGTGACGGCGCCGCGGAGGACATCAACCTGCGCTCGGTGTTCGTGAATGCGGCGCCACCGGAGACGTATGGGCTTGCGCACGTCGCGGGGATTGGCGGGGTTGA
>JBGTJY010000275.1:0-8403 GCA_041744855.1 Candidatus Hydrogenedentales bacterium | reverse complement strand
AACGTTAGCGCATCGCGCCGCTTAAAAAGCAGCGCTACAATAAAAAGAGCGGGTCGCTGTACGAAGATCCCTCATAGATTTGAGTACGACGGCAGCTCATCCGAATGCTGATCCATTCGTGTCCATTCGTGAAATTCGTGGCCACCTCTTGCATTTTCCCTAGCCTGCGGGGTTCTTAGGCAGGAGGAATCGCCGATGTCGCCCGAAGATACCGCCCTCATCAAACGCTGGGTCAACGAACGCGACCCCGAAGCGTTCAAACGCCTCACGCAACGATACGCGCAAATGGTCTATGCGACCTGCCGGCGCATTCTCGGAAATGAGGCGCAGGCCGAAGAAGTCGCGCAGGATTGCTTCGTTCACCTAATCCGCGCCGGGTCGAAGCCGGGCCCGTACCTCGGCCCATGGCTGCATCGCGTGGCGACGAATCTCTCCCTCAAGCGCGTTCGATCCGAGTCGCGCCGGGCCAAGCGCGAACAAGCCTATCAGGAACACTCCGCGGCAACCGGCCGCTCGGACCAGGCGGTGCTCGCGCTCGTCGACGAGGCGATCGCGAGCTTACCCGAAGAACAACGGTCCTCCGTCGTCGCGTACTACCTTGAAGACCAGACGCACGAGCAAATCGCGCAACGCATGGGCATCACGCGACAAGGCGCAGCATACCGTGTTCAACGCGGGGTTGAATCAGTCCGCGAGGCGCTTCATCGCAAAGGGCACAAGATTGGGGCAGGCGCATTCGGAGCAGCGTTCGCCGGGACGAAGGCGTGGCCACTTCCGACATCGCTTTCCGCGAACCTCGGGCGGCTCGCGTTGGGCGGCGCGGAACGCGCAAAGACTATCGGTGCGTTCGCAAAACTTTCGGGCGCCTCGAAAATTACCACCGGCGTGGCGCTCCTGGTCGCCGTGTTTGCGATCGTGGCCACGAATCGGAATCCCGCGCCCGATGCTCCCGCTGCGTCGATAAGCGCGAGAGATACAACCGACGGCGAATCGCCTCGCGCACCGGACGCTGGCACGGCACGAATCGCGGACCCGTCGTCGGAAGCGAATATTACGACAGTCGAACCGCCCGAGGGAGCAACGCCGGAAAGGGCAGAGGTCATTTCGGCCAACGTAACCGATAGCGCGAATGAGGAGTTAAGCCGCGACGAATTTAGCATTGAGGTGCACGTCGTCGATAACCGCGGATTTCCGATTCTAGGCGCGCGAGTCACGATATTGCCTCGCCAATCGGCGGACAATCTTTTCGGCGTGCCTAATCCGCCTGTGATTCTGACGACTGACCGCGAGGGCATTGCACAGTTCGAGGCGATTCAGGGAACGGAGCTGTATATCAGCGCGTCGGCGCGTGGCTACGTCACTGGGTCGAAGCGCCAACGGCTCGGGATGCATGCGTCCGGAACTTCTGGGCTTGTGCTCGATACCGGCGAGGAACTCACGGTCCAACTCGAATTGCACGGCGGTGTAACGCTTCTCGGACGCGTGCGCATGGACTCGGGAGAACCCGCTGCGAACGCGGTCGTCCAACCGCTTGGCTACGCGTCGTCGCGCGGGCATGGCAGCGGCGGCGAGGACATTTACGATATCGCCGTGACGGACGAAGACGGCCGATTCGAGCTCGGGTACGAGATCGAAGGCATGGCGGCGATCAAGATCACAGCGGCGAATCGCACCGCGAAGGTTTTCATGAATGTGCCGGTCGGCACCGAGACTTCCCTCGATTTCGTGCTCGACTCGCCGGCGTCGCTATCGGGAGTGATAACGAATCCCGACGGATCGCCTGCGGCTCACACGGACATCGCACTGAATGGACGCTTTCTCATGGACAGGTTGGATGACGACGGGAACGCGACACCCATCAACGGTGAATCGGACTATTTGCGAACACGCACCGATGCGAACGGGCGATATGTATTTGAATCTTTGGCCGTGAATGCGAGCTACCTCTTCCAGGTGCGCTCGACGGAAGGAATCCCGCTATCGGGCGAGATCGACCTGGGCGTGTTCGCCGCTGGCCAGTCGACCACCTACGACCATGTCCTCGAACCGATGATTCGCGTCTTTGGGACAGTGACCGGCGAACAAACGGGAAAACCGATCAACAACGTCCGCATTGCGTATGTGAAGGAAGGCGAATTGCATGAAGGTCCATACATTTCACAAGGAAACATGTACGAAATGCGGTTGTTCGAAACTGGCCAGTACTACATCTATCCGGAGTACAACAGTTGGGACCGAGAGCTTACCGTCGACACGTATGGAGTTGAAGCTTCGCTTATTCCGGGCGAGGAACGGCGGATCGATTTCAAACTTCCGGATCAGAGTGTTCGCACGATCCTCGTCGTCAACCCGGACGGCGAGCCGATACTTTCGGCACAGTGCGATTGGGTCCGGTATACGCACGGCAGCGGTCATTACGGAGGCGGCACTACGGACCTCACCGGGCGGCATTCGCACGCGTTCGTGCCGGGATTTGAATCCTGGTTTTACGTTTCCGCGCATGGCTTCACAGGGGCGCATTCGCAGCACATCACGCCGGAGCCAGGAGAGGAATTCGAAGAGGAGACGGTGGTGCTCTATCCCTCCGGCGGGATCGAAGGCACACTCGTCGATCACGGTGGAGCGCCAGTTGCCAATGCTGAAGTGAAGGCCGCGTTGCGCGCACCGGGAGTCCGCGTCAGCCACAACCAGTTCTACGAAATCGACACGGTCGAAACGACAACCGACAACGCGGGCCGATTCGCGTTTGGCTCCGGGTTCCCCGCGGTCGAAGGAGAATTCGTCATCGACCTGCACCTCGACGACAACGAGTGGTACACCGCCGCTACCGTCGATTCCGTCTCGTGCGTCGCGGGAAGCGTGCTCGACATCGGTACCGTCACGATCGCCGCCCCCAGGTGAATACCGGGAGGGACGCGCGCATTCGTGCTACATCCGCCTACTTCTTTGTTTTATAACAAGAAGTGCGTCGGCCAAAACCTCGACCCCGAATCCCTCCCCCGCCGTCGTCCCCGCAGGCAGTGGGGCTGTTGAAAAAGTCGAGATTCCCACGACCGCGCGCAATGCTTGAAGGCGCGCGGCCTCGGAATGACGGAGTTTTTGAGTGAGGTCTCCGATCGCGCAGTGCCGGTATCGACTTTTTCAACAGCCCCGCAGTAAGCGGGGACCTCCTCACTCCAGCACCTCTCCGCGCCTCTGCGTCTCTGCGCGAGTATTTCTCGGGTGGTTTGGTTGCGGCTACGCCGCGCTGTGAAATTCGTGGCTGACTTCCATGCGCTATCATGGCGGACCAAGGAGGCAATGCCATGCGCCGCGCGGACCGGCTGTTTCAGATCGTGCAAATCCTTCGCCGCCGCCGATCCGTCACGACCGCGCGCCACCTCGCGCAACGCCTCGAGGTTTCCGACCGCACCATCTACCGCGACGTGAACGATCTACTCGCGTCCGGCGTGCCGATAGAGGGCGAGGCCGGTGTCGGCTATATGCTGCGAGAATACGACCTGCCGCCGCTGATGTTCTCGCGCGAAGAAATCGAAGCGCTCGTGCTCGGCGCGCGCATCGTGCAATCGTGGACCGACCCCGACCTCGCGCGCGATGCCCGCGCGGCACTCGACAAAATCGGCGCGGTGCTCCCCGAAGACCTCGAACACTACATCGAAGGCGCGGCGCTCATCGCCCCCCGCGACCACTTCCAGGAACGCGTCAACGTGCCGTTCGCGGACATCCGCCGGGCGCTCCGCGAAAGCCGCAAACTCGCGATCGAGTACATCGACGAGCACAACAACCCGACCCGGCGCGTCATCCAGCCGCTGTGGCTCGCGTTCTACGGGCCGGTGTGGCTGCTGGTCGCGTGGTGCGAACTCCGCAGCGACTACCGCGCATTTCGCCCAGACCGCATTCAGACTCTCGAATTGCGCGCCGACACCTTCGCCCGCCGCCCGACGGACGCGTTGCCGCCGTGGATCGCGGATGTGCGATATCCCTAGTACCGTCGCGCAGGCTCCCGGAGCAGCCAAGATGGCTGCCGCTACAAAGTCATCCGGTTTCTTTTCGAATCGCCTTCGCAGCGCTTTCTTCCCCGCCTTGCGATACTGCCCGCAAAACGCTTTGGTCACCGTATCGCCGCTCGCGCATCGAAAGCCTCATGAAGCCACCTACAATAAAGGAAAAGGCCCGTTCCACCCCAAATCCCGATTCGATTTGGAGTACTTCCTCATGAGGCGGCGAATCGCCTTCGAGTACATTTATCGTGAGACAATTCGGGCCCTTGCATCCCGCGGTATTGTTTGGTATCCTTGTCTCCACAGTTGAATCCGTAGATGGTTTCCATCTTATCAAGAGCGGCGGAGGGACAGGCCCTGTGAAGCCGCGGCAACCGCTTCGCGTTTAGGCGCGAAGGTCAGGTGCCAATTCCTGCTCGGTACCGGACCCTGCGTCCGGGGATTCGGGGAAGATAAGAAACGGAGCGTGTCGCAATGCATGTTCTCGCCTCTTAGCTACCCCGCAACCGGGAGTGCTCAGAGGCGTTTTTGTTTTGCCGGAAGCCTCGTTCCCGAATAGAAATTCGGGAGCGAGGTTACGATTAATTACTCGTTCCCGAATTTCTATTCGGGAACGGGACTTCCGAGAGGACAAGGGACATGGCAACGGCGACACAACAGGGGTTTTTCAGCGCGCTCAAGTGCCGCGAGTGCGGACGCGAGTATCCGACGGAGGCGCTGTACGTTTGCGACTTCTGCTTCGGTCCGCTGGAGGTGGCATACGACTACGACGCGATCGGCGAAGTCGTGTCGCGCGAGACGTTCGCTTCGCGCGCCCCGAATATGTGGCGCTACCGCGAACTGTTGCCAATCATGGGCAAAGTCACTGTCGGCGAACAGGTGGGCTACACGCCGCTGTTGCGCGCGGAACGTCTCGCGCGGCGGCTCGGCGTGCGTGAGTGTTGGCTCAAGAACGATACGGTGAATTATCCGACGCTGTCGTTCAAGGATCGGGTTGTGAGCGTGGCGATCTCGCGATCGCTTGAGTTGGGATTCAAAACGGTGGCCTGCGCGAGCACGGGCAATCTCGCGAATTCCGTCGCGGCCAATGCAGCGGCCGCGGGCCTAAACAGTTTTGTGTTCATCCCGAGCGATCTCGAGCCGGGCAAAGTGTTGGGCTCACTCGTCTACGGTACGAATGTGATTCCCATCAAAGGCACATACGACAAAGTGAATCGCCTATGCAGCGAGGTTGCGGGCAAGTACAAGTGGGCGTTCGCGAACGTCAATATGCGGCCCTACTACGCCGAAGGCAGCAAGACAATGGGCTTCGAAATAATCGAGCAGCTCGGCTGGAAATTGCCGGATAACGTCGTCGTCCCCATGGCCGGCGGATCGCTGATCGTCAAGATTCACAAGGCGTTCAAGGAATTCGTGAAGCTTGGGATTGTCGACGAGTCGCCTTGCCGGATTCACGGCGCGCAGGCGGAAAATTGCGCGCCCATTGTGAACGCGGTAAAAGAGGACACCGACCTGATTCGGCCCGTGGAGAATCCGAACACGATCGTGAAATCGCTCGCGATCGGCAACCCGGCCGACGGTTACTACGCGAAACAGTGCATCAATGAGACCGGCGGATATGGCGAAAACCCGTCGGACCAGGAATGCATCGAGGGCATCAAGCTGCTGGGCGAAACTGAGGGCGTGTTCGCGGAAACGGCCGGCGGCGTAACGGTCGCGGCGGCGCGCCGCCTGATTCAGTCGGGCAAAATCGACCGCGATTCGAGCGTCGTGTTGTGCATCACGGGCAACGGCCTGAAAACACGGGAAGTGCTCGAAGGCACGTTCTCATTGCATGAACCAATCCATCCGACGTTAAGCGACGTTGATACGCTGATGGAAAAACTGGAAGCGATTTGATGATGCGTCCCCGTCATTCTGAGCGGAGCGAAGAACCTATCGAGATTCTTCGCTGCGCTCAGAATGACATGGATGAGAGTTCTCAAAAGTGAATACGGGAGAATGTCTGCCATGTCCGTGCGAGTTTTGATTCCAACGCCGCTGCGCAACCTTACCGGGGAAAAAGACACGATTGTGGCTGACGGCAAAACCGTCGCCGCGTTGTTCGACGCGATCGAGAAGCAGCATCCTGGGCTGAAGGAGCGGCTGTGCGATGAGCGCGGCGAAATCCGCCGATTCGTCAACGTCTACGTGAATCAGGAAGACATCCGGTTCAAGGACGGGAAGAACACCGCGCTGAGCGATGGCGATGAACTGTCTATAGTGCCGGCGATCGCGGGCGGCAATAGTTAGGCGCGGGGCGTTTCACCACGGGGACACTGGGAGCACAGCGTAGCGGAGCCGCAACCAAACCACCTGAGAAATACTCGCGCAGAGACGCAGAGGCGCTGGAGTGAGGAGGTCCCCGCTTACTACCTGCGGGGACGACGGTTGGGGGAGCGTTGCGGGGACGACGGTTGGGCCGGCGAACTTCTTCTTAAGAAAACAAAGAAGATGACGGATAGTAGTACGGGAAACGATTGGGGGGAGAAACGATCTTCGTGTCGATAGAAACTGAAAATTAGTACCGATATAGCAAGAAGGCGTTTGAAGGTTTTCGCGAGGCACGCGAGGAAATACTCGAAGAGAAAAACAAGTTGAAAGCCCCAGACCTGATTTTAGAAGTTCAACTCGCTTCCATTGAGGCCTTTGTGCTTCGTATAAGGAACGAGAGAGGCATGTAAAGTTTGTGATCCTCGTTGATTGACGTCAGTGTTGAGATTTATCGTCCGACGATGAAGTCCGACAAGTCCCATTCCCACCATATTTTTCCGATACAGCAGTTTTCCAGCGACTGCATGTTCGAGCCCGCGCTTGTTGACGAGCGCTTCGTCAACGAAAACGGCATCAAGTTCGACGAGTACGCCTGGGCGGTTGAGCGATGCGGTAAAGCGCTAAGCGAGAGGGATAGTCCAAAGGGACGTGTCATGGCGCTCGCGGCGGCGCCAACAATTGAAGTGATTCTGACGCTCTTCGGAATTCTTCGTGCCGGTGGCCTCGCGCTAATATTAAATCCGAAATTGCCAGCGGCGGCAATTGATCGTTCCCTTCGCTGGACGCGCGCGACTAGCCTACTCGGATCGGAGCATTGCGATCACGTTGCCGCGAAACCGCTACTCGGACTCGGAGATCGTCTCGACTCGCCGGCAGAGGTGCTTGAAACCCATCCATTCGATTGGAATCGTCCTGCAACGATCTTGATGACATCCGGCAGCACCGGCGAGCCGAAGTTCGTTGTGCACTCATTCGCGAATCATCACGCGAGCGCTGTCGCGGCAAATCGCAATATCCCGCTTGGTCCAGGCGATCGCTGGTTGTTGTCGCTGCCGTTGTATCACGTGGCGGGCATCGGTGTGCTTGTGCGATGCCTCATCGCCGGTGCTGCGGTGGCAATCCCCGAGCCTCACGAGGAACTTGGCAAGGCCATCGAACGCTACAAGGCGACGCATGTTTCTCTCGTAGCGACGCAACTGTATCGGCTAATGCAGGACCCCAAAAGCCGCCTCGCACTCACTCGCCTCAAAGCAGTGCTACTCGGCGGCAGCGCCTTTCCCCCCGAGCTGATTCGCGAAGCTCATGCACTCGGTATTCCCGTTCACACCAGTTATGGCATGACGGAGACTGCATCGCAGGTCGCGTGTACTCCGCCGGCCGCGAGGGCGGAGGAACTTCGGAGCTCCGGCCGGCCGCTCACCAACGGGACGATGCGCATTGCAGACGGCGGGGAAATTTGCGTGCGCGGCGACGCATTATTTCTCGGTTACCTCGATGAAACCGGCACGATCGAAAAGCCGCTCGATGCCGACGGCTGGTTCCACACGCGCGACCTGGGGCATTTCGATGCGTCGGGTTTCCTACATGTCACGGGCCGCAAGGACAACCAGTTCATTAGCGGCGGCGAGAACATTCAGCCGGAAGAAATCGAGCGGGCCCTTCTAACTATCAAAGGCGTGATCGAGGCGATTGTCGTTCCCGTGGCGGATGCCGAATGGGGCCATCGTCCGGTGGCGTTCGTTCGAACGGCCAATGGCGGCGCGCCCGATCGGATAGCGCTACACGCGTCACTAAGCAAGTTGCTCGCGAGATTCAAGCTGCCCGTGGACTACCGAGCCTGGCCAGAGGATAGCGAAGCCGGCATGAAAGTAAGCCGAAAGGAGCTCGCGAACCGTCTGCCGCCTCCTGGTCGAACCTTCCCCTAACCCTCGCTCCCCCAGGCACTTCCCGACGATGGGGGTTTGTTTCCCGCGGCGCCTTTGTACCTCACCCCCCCCTTGTTTCCCAAATCCATTTTTCGTGCACATTCGTGAAATTCGTGGCGGATTTGAGCAACGGAAACGCACCACCCTGCGCCAATCTAGTAGGG
>JBGTJY010000274.1:0-2722 GCA_041744855.1 Candidatus Hydrogenedentales bacterium | reverse complement strand
ACGTTGACCCCGACCTTCTCGAAGACCTTGCCCTTCATCAAGCCGCGAGTGCCGCCGCCAGGGTCGTCATTGCCCTCTTCCTCGCGCTGCCAGGACGCATAGTTGAACTTGCCAATTCACGTCCAATTGCGGGAGGAGACTGGTTCGTGCCTGTCGCCGGCCGATCACGGCATTCTCGATCGACAATTGTTGTTGCACAATTTCCGGACGTCGAGACAATGCAAGCCGGATACTCTGCTCGTCCGTCCACTCGAATTCGAAGTCCGATGGGCGATTGATAGGGATGATGCGCGCGGGCGACAGAATCTCCCCATCCCGCATGCTCAACAAATTCTTCAGGCGATCTTCCGAATCCGCGATCAAGCGTCGCGCGGTCACGAGGTCCGTGATCCGCGGCGCGACACCCGCCTTTGCCTGCAACACTTCGATGGGCGCCGCCATGCCGATTTCCAGGCGTTTCTCGTTGATGTCCACCACGCGTTCCGCATTCGCCAACGCCGTCTGCCGCACGCCGAGATTCTCGATAGCGCCCACGAGATCCCAGTACGCCTTGATCACATCGCCCATCGTTTGCAGCACCTGGATCACCACCTGCGCCTGCGAAATCGAAATTGCGTTTTTCGCCACGCGCACCCGCGCAAGGTTCGCCCCATGGCCGAAGCCGCGCAGCAACGGCTGGGTCAATCCGAGCACGACGCGGCTATTGTACTGCCCGATAAACTGCGAGAATGTCCCTTCTTCATACTCGATCACGCCGGCCACGCTATATTCCGTACCCCACGGCAGGAACCCACTCACTTGTAGCTGTGCCGTTGTCGTATAGTTTTCGATGGACGTCACGCCGCCAAACGCCACAACCTGCGGACTCGACGATTGAAGTACATCGGTCCACTGGAACGATCCGCCCACGATCGGATCGAAGTCGCCTCGAGCCGAGATGAAATCCCCGAAGGCCAACTGCGGTTCGTAGCTGATGATCAAAATTTCCTGGTTGTTCGCGAGCGCGAGATGTACACAATCCTGCAGCGATAACTCCAGCGTTTGCCGGGCCAACATCGCCTGAGCCAGTTCACTCAACGCCATCAATTCGTTCAGCTCGATCTGCTCGACGTTGAACATGCTGAACTGGTTCGGCGCCGCCAAGCCCTCCACGAAGCGGTCCACAGACTCGACTTCCGCGCTCGGATCCAAAACGGGCGCGGGCGTGTCCGCCGCTTCGGCCTCGCTTGGAGCCTCTTCGGCGGTCTGGGCAGCTTCCTCTTCTCTTAGCGCTTCCTGCAAGGGCGAATCTTCGTCGGGAGGCGCCGGCATGGGAGGTGTCTGTACGGGCAGTGGCTCTAACGGCGGCTCAGGTACAGGCTCGAGTTGCGGAGGAGGTGTCTGCGCCGGCGGAACAAGCTCCGGCGGATTCTGCGCGGGCGGCGTTGGGGTCGGCGGTGATGGTGTCGGCGGTTCTTGCGCCGGCGGATTCTGAGGCTGCGCTTGCTGCTGCGCGACCAGGCCTTTCCGCTGCTTAGGCTTGGAATCGGCGGAGTCGTTCTTGCCCGATGTCCGCTCCGATTTCCACTGATTCGCGGAGACGGGCCTGTTCGTCTGCGCATCCGCATCCGTTGTGCACACAACGGCGCCTGCCGCGACACCCACGACAACCGCCGCCCAACACACGGATCCCCACCGATAGATACACTTCATACGATTCCCCCGCAGTCGAATCGTCCCCCGGGACGTGACTTTCCTTGCCCCCGCGCGACGAACTGTACGGATCGAACAAGACTTTTGTCAATCGCCACGCGCTGCGGTCAATTAAAATTCCGCAGCGATAGTCCGAGTGTCAAGCGCTTTTAGGAACCCGTCATTGCGAGGTGGCGCGCCTTCAAGCATGGCGCGCCGCCGTGGCAATCTCGCTTTTCAAGCGCGTTTCGTAAGAGCTCGCGTCAGAATTCTTCCGACGGCCGCTTCAACCGTTCCCAAGCCAACACGCGCGCCATCTGATCGTCCTTGCGAACGACCAGCTCGTCCCCCGCTTCCAGCTCCATCATCTCCGGCGAATTGTCGTGCACAATCACCGCAGGCCCCCGCGTGATCTCCGCGCGGATAACTGAGGTTTCCCGAATGACAACGTGGTTAATCAGCTCGCTCGTATACTTGAACGCGATCCCCAATCCCGAATAGAAAATCCCCCGCGTGATTTGCCGGTAATACGCCGTGCTCCCAAATGGCGTGCTCACCAGAAACCCGTCGCCGATGATCTCGACGCCTTTCTCGAACGGCTCGTCATCGAGCCAAACGCGAAACCGAAGCGCAGAACTGGTTCGCCCAAGGGCCACGTTGATCTCGTTCATGGCCTTGAATTCGAATTCCCCGTCGTTCGCCCGAACGTGACACGACAGCTTCAGGAATTCCGTCGTGACCAACTGCCCGCTCGCCAGCCGCCCAATCACTTCCTCGGCGGGATAATCCAACATCCGGATTCCCCGACGGCTGTTTCGGATGGGCACCTTCGTCACCCCGGGCCACTTCTGCTCGGCGGACAGCAGCGTCCCGTCGCCGCCATAACAAATGACCGCGTCAGGCTTGTCCTCTACGAGAGAAAGCTCGCGGTGCAACTCACACACCGGACGCAGCTTCTCCGCGTTCACGCCAAATAAAAGTACGTTCATATCCCCAACGCCGCCCGCTCTTGAAGTCCACAACAGACCCGGGAGGGACGCGCGCCTGCGCG
>JBGTJY010000273.1:0-4728 GCA_041744855.1 Candidatus Hydrogenedentales bacterium | reverse complement strand
TCCGCGCTGTTCGACGCCGGCGGTTGTTGCGCAACGGCCCATGCCGCCGCGAAGCTCTGCGACCATCCGTGTTGCATCGAGGCTGCAACGAAAAATGAAGTCTGCGCGAAGTGCAACCCCGGCGCGGCGGCGAAATTGCTCGAGGGCCTTGGCGGCGAAGCACCGCCCGCGGCAGCACCCGCTGCGGAAGCGAAGGCGGCGGAAGTCAAGATCAGCGCGGCGACCCAGGGAGCGACCGCGCCGATTCAAGCCGCGAGTTTTGTGACGGAGGCGACGCAGGACGCGGCCGCGACTGCGGAAGAGCGCGTCCCTCCCGAAAAGATCAGTTTCAACAAACACATTCGTCCGATCCTGTCGCAGAACTGTTATCAATGCCATGGGCCGGATAAGGCGGCGCGCAAGGCCGAGCTACGGCTCGATGTGCGCGACAACGCGATTGCCCAAGCAATCGTTCCCGGCAAAAGCGCCGAGAGTTTACTAATCCAGAAGGCGCGGCACGCGGATGCCGACAAGCGCATGCCGCCGAAAGAATCCGAGCGGCGCCCGAGCGAGGCCGATATCGATCTGTTGGCGCAATGGATCGACGAGGGCGCCGTCTACGAGCCGCACTGGTCGTACACCGCGCCGACACGTCCGGCGACGCCCAGGGTTGCGAGAACGAATTGGCCGACGACTGCGATCGACCAATTCGTGCTCGCAAACCAGGCGGCGCATGGGTTCGCTCCCGCCGATGCCGCCGATCCGGCGACGCTCGCACGCCGCGTCAGCCTCGACCTGACGGGTCTACCGCCGCGGCCGGCAGATATTCGCGGCTTCCTCGAATCGCCCACGCAGGAGAACTACGATCAGCTCGTCGATTTCTATCTCGCATCGCCACACTACGGCGAACGCATGGCGCAATATTGGCTCGACCTCGTGCGCTATGCGGACACGAACGGATACCACTCCGACGAACCGCGCAGCGTGTTTCCCTATCGTGACTACGTGATCAAGGCGTTCAACGACAACATGCCGTTCGACCAGTTCACGATCGAGCAACTCGCAGGCGATCTATTGCCGAACGCGACGATCGAACAAAAGGTGGCGTCTGGCTACAACCGCATGAATCAGATCACCGCAGAGGGCGGCGCGCAACCGAAAGAATACCGCGCCATCTACGATGCCGATCGCGTGCGCACGACGGCCTCCGTGTGGCTAGGCGCGACCTTGGGCTGCGCGCAGTGTCACGATCACAAGTTTGACCCGTATACAGCGAAGGATTTCTATAGTTTTTCAGCATTCTTCGCCGACGTCGAGGAAAAAGACGTCTACACGAGCGGCGACATTTGGGCGCCGTTTCTTGAATTGCCGACCGATGATCAAACTGCCGAACGCGAATCGTTGCAGGCGCGCATCGCGCAACTAAGCGAAGATCTCGCCGCGCCCACCGAGGAGCTGTTTTGGTCGCAGCGATTGTGGGAACGCGACACGCGCGCGGCCATCGCGAAGGCCGAGCGCGGCGCGGGGTGGAATCCGATCAAACCCGAAGAATCCCGATCATCCGGTAATGCGAATTTCGAAGTGCTTCCCGACTATTCCTTGCTCGTCTCCGGAAATCTTGCCGATACGGATGAATACCACATCCAACTGAAGACGGATGCTACGAATATCACGGCGATTCGTCTCGAGGCGCTGGCACATAAACGACTGCCCGCGGGCCTTTCGCGGCAAGGCGCGATCGTCGTAGTGACCGGTTTCAGCGTCGAGACCGACGGGAACAAGGTGCCGATCGCGTCCGCGGCATCGAATGTGAACTTGCCCTCCTACGAGATTCGCCAACTCATCGACGACAAGGACGGCGGCGCTTGGGTAATTCGATCGACCCCGGAGACGGAACGCGACGGGGGAATGTTCGTATTCGCCGAGCCTATTCCAGGCGGACCGAACACGGTGCTCAACGTGCGGATCAAATCCGGTTCGCTCGTCGCTCCGAAAACCCACATCGGCCGGTTTCGCTTGACGATCACGACCTCCGCCTCGCCTCAACTCAACGCGCCAGATGAACTGCCCGAGGCTGTCTATCAGGCGTTGCGGGTGTATCCGGAACTGCGCTCTGCGGAGGAAGGTGTGACGCTACGAGAATTCTATGCGGGCGTCTCGCCGCTGCTCGACGGATATCGACAAGAAATCGCCGTCGCCGAGGCGCGGATGCAGGAGATCAAGAAGGAAGTCACGACGACGCTCATCACCGTCGCGATTCCGGAACCGCGCACGACGCGCATTTTGCCGCGCGGAAATTGGATGGACGAGTCTGGCCCAACGGTGACGCCCGCCGTGCCTGAATTTCTCGGCACAATCCAGGCGGGCGGCGCGCAGCCGACGCGGCTCGATCTCGCGCATTGGATCGCGAGCCCTGACAATCCGCTCACCTCGCGCGTGTTCGTGAATCGCCTGTGGAAGCACCTCTTCGGCGCGGGCATCGCGCCCGTGTTGGACGATCTCGGCGCGCAAGGTCAATGGCCCACGAATCCGGATTTGCTCGATTGGCTCGCCGTCGAATTCGTCGAGAGCGGCTGGAACGTGAAGCACGTCGCCAAACTGATCGTCACCTCGAGTGCGTATCGTCAATCGTCCATCGCGCCCGACGATCTGCGCCGGGCCGATCCATACAATGTCTATCTCGCGCGGCAAGCGCGATACCGCCTGACTGCGGAATTTGTGCGCGATTCCGCGTTGACGATCGCGGGCCTGTTGAACCCCGCGGTCGGCGGCCGTTCCGTGTATCCCTATCAACCCGAAGGCTACTACGCGGATTGCAACCAGTTCGGCGCAGGCCCGGCACTCTACCCGACCGAGCAGGACGCGAATCAGTACCGCCGCGGCATGTATACATTCTGGAAGCGCTCGTTTTTGCATCCGAGCATGATGGCCTTCGACGCGCCTAGCCGCGAGGAATGCGTCGCGGAACGCCCGCGCTCGAACACGCCGCAACAGGCGCTGGTATTGCTCAACGACCCCACCTACGTCGAGGCCGCGAAAGTATTCGCCGAGCGGATCGTGTCGGAAGGAGGAGCATCGCCGGAATCGCGGATCGATTACGCCTTCGAGGAAGCGGTTTCGCGCAAGCCAAACGCTGCCGAACGCGAAGTGCTACTGCACCTCCTCGCCAAGCACCAATCCGAATTTGTTGATCCGGCCGGCGATACCGCGTCATTACTTAACGTAGGCCTCGCGGACGTACCCGAAGAAATGGACAATGCCGAGCTTGCAGCATGGACCTCAATCGCGCGCGCAATCCTGAATCTGCACGAGGTCGTTACGCGCTCATAGATCCGCCATGAACCGCGCGAATGAACACGAAGAATTGAAAAGAACCGCGATAATATTGCTACACACTGAATCGTTTGCCTAACGAAGTTTCGCACAAAAAATTCGTGGGAATTCGTGACATTCGTGGCCAATCGAATATTTGGAGCCCTGTTCGGTATAGAGCGATAGACAATTGAGGAGCGCTGCAATGGATACGAAACGCACGGCTATCGCAAGTTGCGCCATGGTTGTGATTGCGCTACTGAGCGCTCTACCCACCTACGCCGATTGCGGGTCCATCCCCTATACCCCCATCCGGATGGCCCCCATCTGGGAAGGCGCGGAAGGATTCCTCTTCAACAAAATGCCCGACGGCTCGAAACGAGTCGAATTCGATCCGCTTGATGTTGTGGTCTACGAACCGGGCCAGCGCGCGATCATTTTGTGGAATGGCGTTGAAGAAATCCTGTTGCTCTCGACCGAAATCAGTACGAACCAACCCACGTCGATCCTCGAAGTCATCCCCATGCCAAACGAGCCACAGGTAAGCCTCGGCAAATTCGAGACCTTCGAAAAAATGCAGGCGCTGCTGATCAAGAAACAAATGTGGACCGTCGCGTCGGGTGGCGGCGTACAAGGCGTCCAACTCCCCGAAGGGGTCGCGCACATCACCTTCCACGACGTGATGGGCGCGCATGACATTAACGTCGTTCATGTCGTCGACACCGCGCGGTTTTCCGATTGGGTGATGGCATTCATGCGGAGCAAAGAAGCGGTGAATCCCGCCATCGATCCGCGATTCCTCAATGTAATTCAGAACTATATCGATCGCGGATTCCGCTGGTTCGTGTTCGACAGTATCGACACTACCGACAAAGTTCAATCCCGCGAGCCGATTCAGTATCGCTTCATAACGAATGAACTGTTTTATCCGCTCGAAATCTCGTCGCTCGAGGTGGGCCGCACGAACGTCGAGTTGCTGCTGATCACGCCGCAGCCGCTCACGCAACTTCCCAAGTTGCGGCCGGCCGCGCGATTTTCCGACGCCGTGACAATCTCGAAAGTAGAGCTCGAAAACGCCGCGCCGGAATGGGCGAGCTTCATCGCCGAATCGAACATGCAGATGCAGCCGGTGCGCATTCGCGGCAAGCTCAAAAACATGGAACAGGATTTTCTCGCCCGCTAGTGGTAGAAGCGCATGAGCAAGCGTGACCGGGCATGAGCAAGCGGTCCCGGATCAAACGGCGCCTCGCGCAACATTGGACCCGCCTGCTCTACCAGCAATTGGCGGCCTACGGCGTGGTGCTCGTGCTGTGGCTGCTGCCCATTCCCAATCCCGTCAAGCTGCTCGCAGTCACGTTCCACGAGCTTTCGCACGCGCTCGCCGCGCTCGCGACGGGCGGCCGCGTCTTCGGCTATGCCATCGATCCCGCGGGCGCC
>JBGTJY010000272.1:0-2493 GCA_041744855.1 Candidatus Hydrogenedentales bacterium | reverse complement strand
AGTTCAATGGCGATCTTCACTTGATTTGCGAGGAATTGAGGAAATTGGAACGCACCCTCGCCGATAGCCTTATCGAGCCGAGTCCAAAAATGCTTCAGCCCGTCGATAGTTCCGTCGAATAGTCCGCACAGATTGACGAAGGCTGTCGATATCCGGACGAACGGGAGCGCGTCCCTCCCACATCCCCCAAAAATCCCCCGTCGAAGAAGACTCTGTTACGCCCCCGGCGTCATGATAAAACTGGATTCGCTTTTCTTCCACCGCGCGTTACTTGCGCGAGCTTGCCGCATCGGCCGGTTATACTCTTCCTGAACTTTGCACCGTGCAAGAACTATCAGAGGCCTCCGATGACTGAGAACCTTACCGAAAAAACCGATGGAGATGCAGTCCTGCGCGAAGTGAGGCGTATCAAGGAGACTTTGGGCGCCGAATACGGGCACGATATCGAAAAACTTTTCGACCTCACCGCAGCCCATGAAAAGCGCTCCGCGCATCCGGTCGCGGAAAAGCAAGCCTCCAACTTGAAGGCGCGGTCTTGATCGTTCCATCCGCCACTATTTGATTTTGAGTTGCTTGCGAATCAAGTCGCAGAGGGAATCTGGGATTTCTCTGTGGCGAGGGACAGGCGCGCGAACGTTCGTCGCCGGGTTCTCATAGACGTCATGACTCCCTCCATGACGTCGGAACTGGCAACCGGCGTTCTCCAATTCACGAATGAATCGGACTCGCTTCACACGTCGATTTCGACGACTGTGCGTTGCGCATCGAAGTCAATTATGGGCGTCGCATCTTCGACCATGAGGTGGTAGGCGTCCTCAATGTTCTCGATGAGCTCGTCCAGAGTCGATCCTTGACTGAACACGCCGGGCACTTCGGGGAGTCTGCCTACGTACCACTCGCCATCTCGCCAATATTCCAGTGCGAATTGTTTGAGCATGTTTTGGGTTTCCCGGATCGGCTGACGGTCTGTCGTGATTTTACCAAAAGTGTGAGAGCCACGGATTAACCCGGACGCGCCGAAGCGCGTCCCCCCGTTTTGCACTAAACCGGATTCGCCTTACGCCCGCCCCGAGCGACTTTCGCCGCAGGAGGTTTAGCTTGGAAGCGCTCCGCAAGATCGAGGCAACGCTCCGCAAGTTCCCGCGCACCCTGCGCCAGTTCCTCCGATTCGCGCACGATCGCGACGTTGTTTTCCATATCCTCGTGCGACCAACCCCGAGAATGCGCCACGAACGGAAACTGCGGGAAGCTGAAACCGAGCTCCGCGAAGAAGCCGAGCATTTGGCCGGCGACCATCTGGATGTTGTCCTGGCCGCCGACGATGATAAATCCGGCGACCTTGTCCCGGATGAGCACGCGGTTGTGCGTCGTGACCTGGTTCTGCACGCAATTGAGCCGTTCGGCCATCTTGAAATAGAGCGATGACGCCGTGCCCCAACGGATCGGCGTCGCGACGATCACGGCATCGGCCCAGTGCACGAGTGCCTCGTACACGCGGTCGAGTTCGTCCTTCTTGTCCATCTGCGTGATCGAACACGGCCACGTGCACGCGCGCGCCGCCTTCGAGTAGTACCCTTCGCATGCGCGGAATTTCAGGTCGTTCAGCCGGAGGACCTGCGTCTCGGCCCCGCGATCGCGCGCCCCGGCCAGTGCATGATCGAGCAGGTGATCCGAGCCGGAGAAGCGCGGGTTCTTCGCGTCCATCACGGTCGTCGAAATGCCCGCGAGGCGCAACGGACCCGGCGCGCGTTCGACTTTGCGCGCGAGCGGATGCGGGTCGTGGGGCTTGTGCGTGCGGGGTGTCGGCGCGGCAATGTTCACGAGGACTCGATCGCCTTCGACTTTCACCGGGTATGCGGGGACGGCGTCTTCTTCGTAACCAGGCTCGCCCAAACCCGTGCTGCGATGAAATTTCCAACCGTGCCACGGGCAGACGATGTAGTCGCCATCAAGGCACCCGCCGCCGAGCGGACCGCCGACGTGATTGCAGTTATTCGAGACCGCGCCGAATTGTCCGTCGGCGAAAGAAATCGCCAGTGGCGTGGTCTTCGCTCTCAGGTGTTGAAGCGGCACGCGCGAAAGTTCGTCTGCGCCGCCGATGTCAATCCAGTCTTCCTTATCGGGCATGATGCTGCGCTCCCGCCGTAAGACGAAAAATCAATACTGAGCGACCCACGAAAGAATGTCAATGGAGCTGCGCGATCGGCAAACGGCTGGCGAATGCCGCATTCCTGAACGCGCGGGAGCGCGTCCCTCCCCGATTATTCTTCCGTCTTGACGCGATCCAGAATATACCGCGTCATGCTGTTCGCCAGTTCGTGTTCTCCCACAAAGACCTTGCCAGTCTCCTCTTGCTCGAGCAAGCTCGCGTCCATTTCGCTGTGGGTGCGCACGATGATCTCGATGCTCGGGTTGAGCGTCCGCGCGAGCTCGGCCATGTGCCGCACTTTCATGGTGTCGGGCGTCGCGAGCACGAGGATCGCAGCCTTCGGG
>JBGTJY010000271.1:0-2084 GCA_041744855.1 Candidatus Hydrogenedentales bacterium | reverse complement strand
CGTTGATAAACATGGGGGCGGGGCTGAATCCCAATCTTTCGGGGATCGACAATATCTATAACGTCGGCGCGTTGATGGGGATGAAAGTCCAAACGATACGGGAGCGTGTGGAAGACATTGTGGAATTTGCGGAATTGGGCGAATTCATTGATAGTCCGATTGGAACTTATAGCACGGGGATGAAAGCGCGGCTGGGATTTTCCGCGGCGGTGAATCTTTCTCCGGATATACTGTTGATCGACGAAGTGCTGGCGGTTGGGGACTTCGCGTTTCAGAACAAATGTTTCACGCGGATGGAACAGCTCAAGCGAGAAGGTGTCACTATCGTGTTCGTGTCCCATAGCCACAATCAGATCATCAAGCTATGCGAGCGCGCGATTTGGATTCACGGCGGGATCGTGCAATCGATGGGGACTTCGCTCGAGACGGTACAGGCGTATCTGGCTTTCCTCGACACGGCCGAGGCGACGAAAGTGAGCGCTGCGGCCGCGAAGAAGCGCGCGAAGGATGCATCCGCGGCGGCGCAGGAGACGCGCGTGGAACTGGGCAAGGAGAATCCACGCGAGGGGGACAGGGCGAGTAGTGTTTCCGGATCGGGCGCGCAAAACTTGGGCCCGCAGAACGCGGGTGTCAAAGGGGCGGATGGGTTGTATGGGCCCGTTACGACTTCGTTGGAATCCGTGGATGAGATTCAGTGCGAGATTCTTGTGAATGGGGAGTCGGTAGACACGATCCCCGTGCACAGCGATGTAGAAATTCGGTTTAGCTTTCGGCTGAAGCGGCGCGTCGAGAATTTGTGCAGCACGTTGGTTTTTTTTCGGACGGATGGTTTGCGAACGGCGGTCATCCAGACGTTGCGGGACGGGCGGCTCAAGCACATTCATGAAGGTCACGTGCATTGTGTATACCGGATTCCGGATTTCGATCTGGTGCCGGGTTCTTACGTGATCATGATGCCGATCGCGGACGGGCAAGCGTATCTGTGGCGCGACGTTGTCAAGGAGTTTTATGTTTCGGGGGCAGGCGGGGTTTTCGCGGGTATCAAGGATTTCCGGCATGAGTACGAAATCCATGTCGACTAACGCGCTCACCGCTTTGTACGGACTAGCAGGTTCTCGCGCGTATGGTGACCCATCATGAATGACGGCGCATCGCAGGGACGGAACGGCAACGGCCGGCGGTTGTCGTTGTTCGATCGTTGGGCCGCGCGTCGGAGCGTACTTCGGCGCATCGCGCGGCAGCCGGAATTATTGCGGCGCTTGTGCGAAGAGAGTCCGCGCTTGGCGGAGGTTTTGTCGGACCCGGCACTGCGGGAGCGATTGGGTTTGCATGAGGACGCGGCAAATTGGGTGCCGCCGGAGTCTTATCTCGCGAACGCGCGGCCGGAGGATATTCGGCGGGCGCGGCTTGGGTGGCTGGCATCGGGCGCGGTGACCACGATCGAGTTGTTCGACATCGCGGTTGCGCACACGACGGATCCGGTGGCGGCGATTCAGTTGCGGGAACGATTTATCGCGTCGGTGGGCGCGGATAAACTGCTCCAATCGATTCCGCTGGGCGATGTCATCAAGGTTCTGGGTGAGGACCGCATACTGGAGGCGATACCTGTCCAGGCTTCCGTCGCGCGCAGCGGGATCAAGGAGGCGCTTGCGAGGTTGCCTGCTCGGATAATGTTGGACGCTGCGGGGCCCAAGAAGGTCGCGGAGGCGTTGAGTGTATCGGAGAGGTTGGACGGGCTGGATTTAAGCGATGCGGAGGTAGTCAACCGTATCGTGAAGGATTCAGGCGCATTGACACGCGTGCTCGGTATTGCGCCCGTGGCGGAGATCGTGCGTATCGTGGGGGCGGAGAAGCTCCTCAAGGGAATCCCGAAGGAGGCGGCGATCGAGCGGGTCGGGATTCGCGATTTCGTCGCTGGTGTTGAGTTGCGGAAAGTGCTCGACGCAGCGGGCCGAAAAAATGTTGCGGCTCAGTTGAATATTGCCGATCGGATGGATGGGCTTAACCTTTCCGATCCTCGTTTTCTCGATATAGTATTGAACGATACGGACTCGCTGAATCGCTTGCTTGCCGACGATCGCGCG
>JBGTJY010000270.1:0-2805 GCA_041744855.1 Candidatus Hydrogenedentales bacterium | reverse complement strand
GAGCTTCTTCTGCTCTTCCTCGACCTGCTTGCGCGCGGTATTGTCGGTGCCGATCAGCAGATAGCCGATGATGGCGTCTTGCGCGTCGCGCAGCGCCGTAACCGACACGACCGCGGGAAACCGGCTTCCATCCTTGCGAATGTAGGTCAGCTCGTAGATGTCCTCGATCCCGCGCGAGGCCTTGAACACCAATGCCTCAAAGCCTGGCGTAATTGGGGTTCCAAGTTCGAGGCTCAACGCCTTGGCGCGCGTGATCACTTCCTGAGGATCTGAAATGTCGGCAGGCGTAATCTTGTTCATGACTTCGGCGGCTGCAAACCCCAGCATGCGCTCTGCCCCGACGTTGAAGATCTGGATGACGCCATTCGCGTCCGTGGCGATACTCGAGAAGTTTGCGCTATTGAAAATCGCGCTCTGCAGCGCGCCCGCCTTGAGCAGCGCCTCTTCCGCCTGTTTGCGCGCGGTATTGTCGGTGCCGATCAACAGGTAGCCGATAATGGCGTCTTGCGCGTCGCGAAGCGCCGTGATCGATACCACTGCGGGAAACCGGCTTCCGTCTTTGCGAATATAAGTCAGCTCGTAGATGTCCTCGATTCCGCGCGACGCCTTGAAAACCAATGCCTCAAAGCCCGGCGTAATTGGGGTCCCAAGCTCGAGGCTCAACGCCTTGGCGCGCGTAATCACTTCCTGAGGATCGGAAATATCGGCTGGGGTAATCTTATTCACCACATCGGCGGCCGCAAACCCCAACATGCGCTCTGCGCCGACGTTGAAGATCTGAATGACGCCCTTCGCGTCCGTGGCGATACTCGAGAAGTTTGCGCTGTTGAAAATCGCGCTCTGCAGCGCGCCCGCTTTGAGCAGCGCCTCTTCCGCCAGTTTGCGCGCGGTGTTTTCGGTGCCGATCACCAGGTAGCCGATGATTGCGCCCTGTGCGTCGCGCAACGCCGTGATCGAGACCACTGCGGGAAAGCGGCTTCCGTCCTTACGAATGTAGGTCAGCTCGTAGATGTCCTCGATTCCGCGCGAGGCCTTGAAAACCAATGCCTCGAAGCCCGGCGTAATTGGGGTCCCAAGTTCGAGGCTCAACGCCTTGGCGCGCGTAATCACTTCCTGAGGATCGGAAATATCGGCTGGGGTGATCTTATTCACCACATCGGCGGCCGCAAACCCCAACATGCGCTCTGCCCCGACATTGAAGAACTGAATGACCCCCTTCTCGTCCGTGGCAATACTCGAGAAGTTGGCGCTATTGAAGATCGCGTTTTGTAGGGCCCCGGTTTTGAGCAGGGCCTCTTCGTGCCGGATCTCGGTGACGACAACTGGCGCGCCGCCACTTGCGCGGGAAGCGGGCGAATCGGGAATTTTCGTAGACATGGCCTACCTGCACCTAAATAAATACGGGAACCTGCCTGACGCCCTGCGGCCCGGCAGGCTCCTCGAATGTGACCAGTATAATGAGCATGCGTGTTTCTAACTTGCGGGACAATTCGCGTAGCCAAGTTATCCACGACGCATCGTAAACTTCAGACGACGTCGCCGCAAACGGTCATGCGAAAGCTTTCTTCAACTCGGCGAACGCGACTCCCATTTCCTCTTTCAGCGCCTCCCGACGATCGACGGATGCCGATTTCAAATCGCCGAGTTTGCTGGCCGCCGCGTCCAGCTTCATTTTGGCATCGGAGACCTTCGCTTCGAGGCTGGTCTTGGTTTCCCCCTCGGCGTCGTCCGCGCGATCCTTCAACGCCGAGTACTGGTCTGAATACTGATCCCATTGTTGCTGCATCGCGACGGTGTACTCGTTCCAACGCTCCTGGGCCGCGTCCGCGGCGTCTTCGGCTACCTTCTCGGGGTCGAGCGGCTCGACGGAGACTTTCATTTCAGCCACGGCGTCGGCGCCGTTCGTCGGGTGTCCCGTGATCACGACCGTGAAATCGCCCAGGGCAGCGTCGTCCGCGGCCTTGAGCGTAAATGCGGCCTCTTTGTCGCTGTTTGTGATTAGCGGGCTCGCGGGATCCAATGTCAGGCCATCAGGCAAGCCCGTCAGCTTCAGCGAAACGTCTTCGCTGAAATTGTCACCCCGATTGATCCCTATCGAAACGATCGCCGTTTCGCCTTGGGCCAATTTCGTTGCCATCATGGGTGTGTTTAGGCTGAAGGTATTGTCCGATTGTCCCAATGCTTTCTGTTCGGATGGCGGGTTGGATGCGCCTGGCCCGCCTGACGTGCCGTCATCGCAGCCTGCCAGGGTTAATGAGACGCCAAGCAACGCGGCGGTAAAAATGTTTTTCATGGCTAATTTTCCTTTTTGGGTCATAGAGTTGTGTTCTAAACTCTCCGAAAACCGTGGACCAGTCATTCTGGACTTCTGCACCGTCATTCTGGACTTCTGCACCGTCATTCTGAGCGCTAGCGAAGAATCTCGTTCGCGCGATTATCTGAGGCCATTCTCCAACGGAGATTCTTCGCTAGCGCTCAGAATGACTGGTAGTCGGGTTTCGGGATCGCTTGTGGTTAATCCTTGGTGAGTTTCGGAGCCAGCGAGGCCACGGCGCGAGTTCCGATGCGCGCCGGGTAAACCCAGCGCCCCGGCCGACCGCTGCAGCCCAGCGAAACGCGTCTTACTTCAGCTCGGTCGCGAACGCTTCGAGTTGTTTCTCCGCCTGATCCTTGGCGATGCCGTACCGCTCCTGAATCTTTCCGGCAAGTTGATCCCGCTTCCCAGCGACGGTGGTCAAGTCGTCGTCGGTCAGTTTTCCCCATTTCTCTTTGACGGCGCCGGTATGCTGCTTCCAGTTGCCTTCG
>JBGTJY010000269.1:0-4489 GCA_041744855.1 Candidatus Hydrogenedentales bacterium | reverse complement strand
AGTCGCACATCTTGATGTTCGCGCGCGCCATCGGCGACAAGAATCCCGTCTACAACGATCGCGACGCCGCGGCGAAAAGCGAAGCGGGATCGGTCATCGCCCCGCCGACGTTCGTGCAAGCGAGCGCGCAATTCGATCCCGAGTATCCGCTCCGTCCGAAAATCGGCGAGGCCTGGTTTGGCTCGGGGAAAGAACCGACCGGCGTGAAGAGCACGGGCGGCGACGGCTACGCAGGCTTCCTCCACGCAGAGCAACACTACGAATATCACCGGCACCTCAAGCCCGGCGACGTGCTCACCGCCGAGACCAAACCCGGGAAGAACTGGGAAAAAGAAGGCCGCCGCTCGGGCAAATTATCATTCAACGAAACGATTACCGAGTATCGCGATCAGAACGGCAACTTGGTTATCACGGCGCGTTCTGTCGGCGTCAAAACCGAACGCCCCGTCGAAGGTTGAGGAGACTACGCACCATGGCACTCAAAGCAAGCAAGTTGAAAGTCGGCGACACGTACGAAGAAGTCGTCGTGCAGAATCTCAGCCGCACGCAAATCGTCCAATACGCCGGCGCGTCGGGCGACTACAATCCGATTCACACGGACGAGGTCTACGCGACACAGGTCGCGAAATATCCAACAGTATTCGCGCACGGTATGTTGACGATGGGCCTCACGGGCAAGATGCTGACCAACTACGTCGGTGACGGCCGCCTCACCAATTTCGGCGTGCGCTTTTCGCGGCAAGTATGGCCCGGCGACACGCTGACTTCGAAGGCAACGATCGACGCGATCCGCGAAGAAGGCGGGCAGCATCTCGTCGATCTTTCGGTGACGACGACGAATCAGAACGGCGAAGAAGTCATCAAAGGCAACGCAACGGCGCGCGCGGATAAATAGAACCTATCCCAATAACTTGGGCCGGTCATTCTGAGCGCCAGCGAAGAATGACCGATTGTGAGGTTTCAATCCCCTAGCGACTCGCGGTCGACGGTGTAACGGAAGAACATCAGCATCATTTCATCGGTCGTCGGTTCGCCCCATTGCACGTCGATCGTCGCGTCGGGATTGAACGGATTGCCCGTTGAATTGTCGTAAAACGCCCGCGTCTTCAATTTGGTTCCGGCGGGAATAGCAATCGGTTCGACCGGTTCATAGGTCGTCTGCCAATTGAAGTCGTAGTTCGGCACGCTCAAAATATCACGCTTCGTGCCGTCTGGAAATTCGGCCCACACGAAAAAGCTCTTGCCGCGCAAATGCATGTGCGGCGACATCGCCGTGATGTGCACGTTCTCAGGCACGTTGAGCTCGGCGATGACCTCATGATTGTCCGCGCCCGCCGGAATCTTGAATCGGCAGTTGTCCACCGCTCCGCCGAGGAGTTGTTGCTGCACCGGCGACTTCCGTATACGGACTCCCACGCTCGTTTGGTCGCGGGCCTCCTCGCCGGTTTCCTTGTGATAGTGCATCTGCAGGATGAGCGCCGCGCCCTTCGGCAATCGCACGGCTTGGCCTTCGCCGTATATTTCCGGCATCGCGCCCGGCAGGAACCCCCCGACGCGGCCCAATCCCTCGCCGAGCGGACCGAAACCTTCGCCGGACATATTGCGGACCTTGCCGTTTTCGTCGCGATTGGCGAGCACCGCCGCCGCGAGCTCGGGCGATCCTTGTCGCAACGAGGACGTCTCGAACACGTTAACATGATGCACGACTTCCCGGTTGCCCGGACGCACCTCGACCGCCTCGACCCAGATATCTTCATCGAGGTTCATCGGAATCGTGAGATAGCGGTACTGGTCGACTAAGTCCGGCGGGAGAATCTGTTCCTGCGGAATGGTGAACACGAGGTCCGGCTCGCCCATGAGCCAGCCTTGGGGAAATTCGCGTGGTGGCGGCATATCCGTGGGATCGCCCTCCGCCGCTCCTTGGTCCACCCAGTTTACGATCGTCTCGATTTCGCGATCGGTCAAGCGGCGTTCGTTCTTCCATTCACCGATCGAGGGGTCCGCATGCCACGGCGGCATTATGCGCTGCGAGACTTTCTGCTGAATCGCCTTCGCCCAGGGCCGCGACTCGGCGTACGTCGTCAGCGACATCGGCGCGGCCTCGCCCGCCCGATGACACTTCTGGCAATTCTCCTGCAGGATGGGCGCGACGTCGCGCGAAAAAGTCACCTGCTGCGCCGCCGCGCCGGAAGTCACAAGAAGCGCCGCCACCGAAATCGCAAACCTGGAGTGCATCGAAAATCCTCGAGTTGGCGCCGATCCCCCCGCGCGAAATCATGGTAGGCCATAAGCCCCACCCGCGCAACCGGCCAACGACGTTGCCCAACTCGTTGCCCGCTCCGTTCTACAATTTCTTAACTGTCGTCCCCGCAGTAAGCGGGGACCTCCTAACTCCGAACACATCGACTACGCCGCCAAACCCGCCGCAGAGTACAATAGCCCCGATTGGGCCGCGTTCGAACCTGCCCACGGGCATTGGTGTCTAAGGCTGTGCAGGCCCCATGGGACGCGGTTCCGCGGAGATTGCTAAGGAGTTGGCCAGTCCGTGGAGCTTTTAAAAGAAACGGCCGAACATCCGGACGTAGCGCTGGTCGCGGAATGCCAAAACGGCAACCCGGCAGCGTTCGAGGAGTTGGTGCGTCGATACAAGGACCGCGTGTACAACGTCGTCTACCGCTTTCTCGGAAACCACGAGGATGCCGAGGACGTGGCGCTCGAAGTGTTCATGCGGGCGCACCAGGGCATCCGCGGTTTTCGCGGGTCGGCGCGGTTGTACACGTGGCTCTATAGCATCGCGGGAAATCTCGCGCGCAACAAGCTGCGCGATTCCGGACGGAAAGGCCGAAACCGGGGCGCGTCGCTCGAGGAATTGCAGGAGCGCGCACCGGACATTGCGCAGCACGCGACGGCGTCCACGCTCGCGCCCGACATGGTCATGCAGGCGCGAGAGACACAGGAATTGTTACAGGCAGCACTCGAAGAATTGCCGGAACATTATCGGCTCGCGTTCGTCTTGCGAACGTTCGACAACTTGAGTTACGACGAAATTGCGGAGAGTTTGGGATGTCCCAAAGGCACAGTGAAATCGCGGCTAAACCAAGCGCGGATTCTGTTGCGGGACCGTCTCAAGGAATTGGGTGCGCTTTGACCGGTTTTGCTTGGAACGGGCGCGCTGAGTACGAATGACGATCATGAGAATTTATGCCGATTGCACCGCGGTACGCGGCGACTTTTCAGCGCTACTCGACGGTGAATTGACAACCGAAGAACGCGAATCGCTCGAGGCGCACCTGTCCACTTGCGCCGAGTGCCTGCGCGAGCTCGACGGAATGAAGCGCGTCGATACCGTCTATCGGCGCTTACAGCCGGTGCACGCGCCAGCCAGTTTTGAAAATCGATTGCGCGATGCGCAAAAGCCGAGCGTGCTCCGCTTCTCGCGCGAGCGATTGCCGATGAAGCGGCTCGCGCCTATGTTGGCGGCCGCCGCGATGCTGTTGGTCGTGGGCGGGGCGTCGATTCTCGCGTTGCGTCAAGACACGCCGGCGATGCAGGGCGAGCAGGTTGCGCTCGAAAGCGCGGCGCGGGACACGCCGGTGATGTCCGCGATGCCTGCCGAAGTTGCGCCCGATGCGGCTCAAAAAATGGCAGCCGATACATCGGCTTTCGCGGATGCCGAGCGCATCAACGCAGTCGAAGGGTTCGCCGGCGCGGACCTTCGCGCGGATACGGCGACGCCGGCTGCACCTCCAGCATTGTTGGATGCCGACGAATCCGCGACTGCACCCGCACTTGTCGAACAACCAATGCGGCTTGAATTGCAAGCGGCGCAACCGGAAATGGCCGCAGCATCGCCACCAAACGCGCAGTTATTGGAGTCGGCGGAAGAACGCGAGCGAGTTGCATCCGCCGCGCCCGCTGTTCAACCGGTACCGCGACTGCAGCTCGACGACCAGTTAAAAAAAGAATCTGGAGATGTGCCAACAGACGCTGAACTCGAACGACAACTCAGTTTGCGCAGTGCGGATCGGCATGTTGCGCTGGAGCCGACGCCCGCGCCGAGTGGCGCGAATGCGAGCACGATGGTTGCCGAAACAGCAGGGGTTTCCGCAACCGCAAGCGCCGCGCCCGAGGAATCGGCGGGAGGTGAACGGAAAGCGTTGAGAGTTGGTGCGCAAACCCCGCAGGCCCAAGCTCCGCAGCCCGCGCCAGCAATCGCGCAAAAGGCTACGCCGAAGCGCGTCATCGAGCGGAAAGACGACGCGTGGTATGAAGAAGGCTACGCGAACGAAGCGCCGATCGATATCGAACGAACGGGTGATTTGTTTCAGAGCATGCTGAAGTCGGACTTGGAATTGCAGCGTTATGTTTCGCTGAGCGACGCCGTTGTATTCAAGTACGAAGAGAAGTGGTATCGACTGCCGGGGTTGGCGAACACGAGCCAATCGGATTCAGCTAACTGACCAACCCCCATCGATGCCGAGTACCTGGC
>JBGTJY010000268.1:0-2974 GCA_041744855.1 Candidatus Hydrogenedentales bacterium | reverse complement strand
AACAGGTCGGAAAGACGAGCGTTGGCCAGGGTTCCATTTGGCAGGGCCACCGCCGTGCACTATCGCGCGAATCATTCTTTCGTCTCGAAGCGGCAAACAGCAATATTAGAATCGGCGTTAACCCGGACTCGTTGCCGTGGAGCCGGAGCTCGACAGATTGACTCTATCGCGAAACTCAGCCTTAATTTGCGGTTAACGATCGCCGATCGGGGGCGCAAATGCGAAGCACGATTCGCCGCTTCAGTTGGTCATTTGTTGGGATGATGTTTTTAGTGTGCTCGAACGCTGAGGTGGCGCGAGCGGCGACGATATACACTTATACCGGCGGCGACTTTGTTTCCCGTCTGATCGCGGACGAGACGCCGCCGCGCGAAACGTACACGACAAGCATGAGAGTGAGCGGGTTCTTTGAGCTCAACAGCGCACTCGCTCCAGGTCTCGATGATCAGAACATAACTGCCGATCTGCTGAATTACTCGTTCAATGACGGACGAACAACGATCACTCCCTTAAATGCCGCTCGTGCGAATTTCGTCGTATCCACGGACGATACGGGACAAATTGTTGAATGGGTGATAAACCTTTCATTCGGAAACCTCTTGGTTGCCGGTGACCAGTCGCGTTCAATATTCACGTCGAATGGGTTCGATCGCGGACGAATCCTGGAATGTGGCTCGTCCTGTCGTCTCCAGTTTATCGATCAAGCAATGGGGCAGCCTGGCCAATGGACAGTTGTAGGCCCGTCTCCCGTTCCGCTTCCCGCTCCTGTGCTTCTTCTGGCGGCTGCGTTAGGCGGGCTCGGTCTCGCCGGCTGGGCGAGTCGACGCACCTCAAAACCTCGCCATAGCTAGAAAGCAGGGTGAAAGATGATACTACCCCAGAAAGGGTAGTTAAGGACGTTGGTATTGGGTCGAATAATTAAAGATGGCAGGTAGTTGAAGGCGTACCAGCGCTCGGCGGCGCGGACGATTGAAAGAGATCGGCACAGGTCAGGCGGCGGCGACGAAACGCCTCGGCCGCGTTCACTGCGGGGACTGATTAACCAATGTGGGACCTCCGTCATCAATAATAAATAGCTTCCTGAAATGGCAAAAAGCTTGTTATAAAGCGTGTCGCATTAAGCAGTTCGCCCTCGCGAGAACTCGCCGAAAAAAGGCGTAGCCCTGGGCAGGGGACTGGGCATATGGGACGGAGTCGGTTTGCGGGCTGGCACGCTTACGAGCGTGCACGTGCGACGGCAATATTTCTTGTTGCTGCGCTCTCGTTCGGCGCCGACGTTGCGTACGCGCAGACGGCGTTAGAGCGGGATGTGCGCAACGAGCGCGACATGCGCGAAATCTTCGACAAGATTCTTCTCGACCCGAGCAATACGGCGCTCAATTTCCGCTATGCGCGGCTCGCGATCGAGCGCGCCGAATATCGCAAAGCACTCGCAGCGTATGAGCGCGTGCTGGCGCGCGATCCGAACAATGCCGAGGCCAAGGCGGGGATCGCGCAGCTGTTGCGCGAATCTCGCCCAAGCTACACCTCGCTCACCGTTGTGCTCGGGGCACAGTACGAATCAAATCCGCGGCACGAATTAAAGACCGGGAAACGCACTGACGACGGCGGCTTTACGGCCCGTATCAGTGTGATCGACGAGCGCCCGCTCGGCGACATCTATTGGCGGACCGAGGGCGATGCCAGCGGTGTCTACTATCTCACGTTCCGCGACATCGATTCCGGCACAGTGGGTGCTCGAACAGGGCCGCTGATCGAGCTTGCGCAGGGGCTGCGCGTCAATCCCTTCATCGGGTTCTACTACTCGTGGCTTACTCGCCGAACCTATAGCGGGGAACCCACCGCGGGCGTTGTGCTCGAAACCGAGCTGACAGGTCCGCTCAAGAGCGTCGCGGCGCGCGGCGGGTATCAACTCATCGGGCGGAGTTTTTCGGAGCGAGACGGAACCTTTGCCGAAATCATCGCAAACTTCGAATGGCGCAACCTCGGTTTCGAGCGCTCGCTCTTTGGATTTTCGCCCTATTGGCGCTACAGCGGCGTTTTCGGTTCGGGCGCGCTCACGGAAACGCCGTTCAACCAGCCTTTCCCGGCGCGCCAGCACCAACTCGGCGCGCGCGCCGACTATTTCGTGCCTGTCCTTTCGTGGTTGGTCGTCAACGTTAACTTCACCTACGAGTATCGCCATTACTTCGAGCAGATTCCCGAAGAGCGCAAGAATCGGCGCGACCATCTCTACGCGCCCGGCACACAGATCGTGTTCGGCTCGTTCGCCGGAAACAGCCTCGACGTGATCGCCAGCTACCAGTTTGAGTACCGACATTCCAACGACGGCACCCAGCGCTACATGAACCATGTGGCGGGGCTGCGTTTCCTCTGGAGGATGTGATGCGCCACGCTCTCGCGATCGGAACGGTTGCGGCCCTTCTGGCCTGCCCTGTGCACGCTGACACCCGTGACATCGGCATGACCTCGGCTACGAAGAACGAAGTCATTGTAGTTTCAGGCGCCGACCGTCGCGGACTGAAGATTGGAGACCGCGTGTTCCAAGAGCAGCAGATCCGCACCGGCGCCAATAGTGCGGCCCAGCTGCTGTTCCTGGATGAGACGGCATTGACGGTCGGACCTAATTCCGCCCTGGTGCTCGACAAGGCGGTGTTCGACCCCGACAAGAAAGTCGGTGAGTTGTCCGTGCGGGCGGTAAGCGGCGCCTTCCGCTTCGTCTCGGGTTCGTCGCCTTCCGCCAACTACACAATCAAGACGCCGGCGGGCACGATCGGCGTGCGCGGTACGTGGTTCGTCCTCCGTATCGAGGGCGACATCGTTCACATTATGGTCCGTCACGGCGGCGTCAACTTCTGCAACGACGCCCGCCAATGCCTTCGGGTCCCGGCCGGACATCAGATTCGCGCCAACCGCACCCAGATTAGCGCGCTTACCCGCGCCAGTCACGAGACGCTCGAAAGCGTCGTGCAGC
>JBGTJY010000267.1:0-3160 GCA_041744855.1 Candidatus Hydrogenedentales bacterium | reverse complement strand
GCGATCCGCGGCGTCGCACGCGCGCCTCGCGTCCGCGTTATGATGGACCCATGCTCCCCTGGGTCCTCCTTTCGCTTGCTGTCGGTGCCGGTCTGGGTTTCGCGCTGGGGCCGGGAGGAGCACGTATGGCGCGCCGGGCATCGGCCGTAGTTCTCGTGCTGAGCCTCGCCCCCTTAGCAATGCTATGGATTCGCGACCACGTCGCGCCGCCGCCGGGTGAGACGAACGATGGGATTCTCGCGGTGATGATCGCCATGTTGCTTATCCCCTGCGCCCTTGGCATATTCGTGGCGAGTTTCTTCAACGATTGATCCGGCGGGGCTGGGTGCGCGGAGAACGCGATCATGATCGTCCGTAGAATTGGCGCCGCAATTTCACTTCTCTTCGTTTCCTTTTTAGCGCACCCGCAGACCGATTGGCGCTTGCGCCTCATCGATGACAAGGGCATCGACGATCCGAATAACGCTGGGGTCGGTCGACTTCTGGCTCACGGCGACTATTTCTATCTCGGCGCGTGGAACGTGCACTCGGGCGCGATCATCTACCGCTCGCGCGACGGTGAGAACTGGGAGCGCATCAGCGAGCCGGGGTTCAACGGAAACCAAAACACCTTCACGGTCGCCGGCTTCACATGGTACGGCGACTACCTCTACGCCGGCACCTGGAATCAATTCGACGGCGCGGGGATGTTCCGCGCTAAGGCCGACGCCGCGAATCCGAAGGACATCGTCTGGGAAGCGATTTCGACGGATGGATTCGGCAACACGCGCAACACGGGCTTCACGAACATGCGCGAGTTCAACGGCTACCTCTACGCCGGATGTTTCAATTTCGTCGAAGGCTCCGAATTATTCCGCAGTCAGACAGGCGATCCCGGTACGTGGACGATGGTGATCCCTAAGGCGTGGAATTCGAAGGTCAACACCGACTCGACGATGATGATCGCGCACGACGATTATTTGTACGTCGGCACGGAATCGGCGCGCGACACGCAGTGGACGGAGGGATGCCAACTGTTTCGCACGGACGGCAATCTCGCGCCGCCTTACGATCAGTGGGAGCAAGTCAACGCGAACGGTTTCGGCAACGGCCACAACCACAACATCTGCGGCCTCGCGACACTCGACGGCAAACTCTACGCGGGCACCTGGAATTTGACCCAGGGCCTCGAAGTCTGGCGCGCGACTCCCGCAAAAAACGCGCCGTTCGCCGATTGGGAAAAGGTCGTCGATGGTGGATTCGGCCACAAGGGCAACGTCTACACGTGTTGCATGGTCGAACTCAACGGCACTCTATTCCTCGGCGCGATCGGCGACTTCCAGACCACGCCCGCGCTCTACTACCTCCGCAACGCGAAGCTGAATCGCGCGCACGGCGGACTCCTCCTCAAGTCGGACGACGGCAAAAACTGGGAACGCATCGGCGGGGACGACTTCCTCCAATTCCCCATGATCGGCGTCCAATGGCTCGCCACGTTCAAAGACAAGCTCTACATCGCGGGTCAATCCATCGACAGCACGATGCAGCTCTGGGTCTACGAGCCAATACCCAAGAACTAACGGTTCGCCCCTCGTTCTAAGTCCTTCAGGAAATAAGGTGCTCTTCCGCGGGATTTTTTTGTTTGACATTTATTGAATAATAAAATAAACTTGAACAATGAAACGAAAAGGATTCTCCCCAAAGGACGCCGTGGTCCTTGGAAAACTCGGCCAAATCAAGGCCCTGGCCGATCCGATTCGCTACCGGGTTTTTGAACGCCTCACGCGCCAGGCGGAGACCGCCAAGCAAGCGGCAGATGCGATGGGAATCAAACCCACGAGCCTCTACCACCACTTCGCGGTGCTCGAAAAGGCAGGCCTGATCCGAAAAGTCCGCACGCGCAAAGTACGGGGCACGGTTGAGAAATATTACGAGGCCGTGTCGCCGAAAATCGTACTTAGTCCCGATCTCTTCGGTGGCGGCGAGTTGCCGCTGCGATCAATCTCCGCAGCCGCGTTTCAATCGACCATCGAGGAAATATCCGAAGTCGAAACTCGCGCCTCGGAGCGCGGTGAAGCACCGCCGATCTTGCTGCATCGCCTGCGCATCCGCACGACTCCCGACAAATCCCGCGAGCTCGAGGAAAAGCTGCAAGCGTGGATCGCCGAGTGCGAGTCCGCCGCCATTGCGGAAGGCGGGGCCGAATACGGCGTGACCGTCGCGCTTTACGAAATTCTCGATGAACCGCTAAAGGAGGACGAAACATGAATCGCCGATCGTTCGTACAAGCCGCGACTGGCCTCATGGCCACGCTCAGCGCTTGGGTGCATGCCGCGCCCAACCGCGTCCTGAAATCTGCCTGGAGCGCCTGGGAAAACGGCGACATCGCGCTCGCGCAATCTGAAGCCGAGAAACACCTTGCCGAGGCGGAGAAGCATGTCGCGGAGGGCGCCGCGCCCGACGAAGCGCGGCATCTGCTCGTGCTCACGCGCTTCGTCTCCGGCGACTATAAATCTGCGCTCGCGCACTTCGCCGCGATTACGCCGTCCTACGTCTCGCCGCCAGAACTCGACTCGACGGTGCTCGAAGCGCACCTGCATCTCGGCGATCCCGCGAAGGCATTGGAATTCATTCGGGGCCGCCCAGGTCAGCCGGAGTGGCTTGTGCCGCTGCTCGAGCGTCAAGTCATCGATCCATTTCGCGGCGAACTGACGGGCCCCGCGGAAGTCGCCTTCGCCGATCATCCACTCACTCAATATTTCCCCGCATTCGCAGTCGAAATCGACGGTGTCGCCACTACGGCGCACGTTGACACCGGCGGTGCATACGTCTACATGGGCACCGACCGCGCGAAGAGCCTCGGCATCGAGACGACTCCCATTGGCAAAGGCGCGTTTCATCTCAATCTCGCTACCGTACAAATGTCGCTCGGCATTGCGAAAAGGTTCGCGCTTGGCAACGCGGTGTGGCACAACGTCCCCGTCACCGTAATCCCGACGTTGAGCGGTCAGAGCGACTACATCATCTTCGGGACGCGGATGCTGCAAGAGTTTTTACCGACGCTGGATTATCCGCGATCGCGATTGATCCTCACCCCACGGACGGAGCGTGCAATCACCCCGGACGCGCAGGAGCGCGTCCCTCCCGGAGTGCGAATTCCCTTCTACCTTTGGGGCGACCA
>JBGTJY010000266.1:0-6947 GCA_041744855.1 Candidatus Hydrogenedentales bacterium | reverse complement strand
TGAAAAGCAGCGCTACAAATGACCGCGTGTCACGGATCGGATGACTGGATGGCAGTTTTACTTACCTGGACTGCTTACGACCACGCCTCCGTTGGTCGCGATGAAATTCACTGCCGCGGCGTCGAACTCCGAGAGGTTCTGGACATTCACGACGCTGTTTGTCCCCGTCGCCTCGAACGTCATTTCGTCTTGC
Organism: Candidatus Hydrogenedentales bacterium; assembly: GCA_041744855.1. Classification (GTDB taxonomy): domain Bacteria; phylum Hydrogenedentota; class Hydrogenedentia; order Hydrogenedentales; genus JBGTJY01. The sequence continues at coordinate 6,754 of JBGTJY010000266.1, read as the reverse complement.
GTCCCTGGTAGGAAAATGGACACGAGGCCGTTCAGTCCCATGAGGCCTCCGCCAACGGCGCGCACGGTGAGCGTGCGCAATGTCGCCGAGCCGGAATCGAACGTTATCGTGTCGAGATTGGGCAGGGTTAATCGCGCCATGATGCCCGACGCTTCGAATACCGTCGCGTCGCCGTCGGCGTTTCGCGTGTAGGACGTCACGGCGGGCAACGTCAGCAATCCGCGGTCGAGCGCTCGCAGGCGCAGGTTGCTGATGTCCGCCAGCACAGGCGCGTCGAAGTCCGCATTGTCGGCGACCGTCAACACGTGTTGCCCATTTGAACTCGTGAATGCTACGAGACCGGGAAGGTCGACCAACGAGGTGTTTTCCACGAGGAGATTTGAGTCCGAAACCGTTTCGAGATTCTCGAAGGTCACTTCGGATTGAGTCACAAAGTGCAGCGATGAAGCTTCGATGCTGGTCATTTTTGGGGCCAGAATCGTTCCACCGACGGTCGCGCTAACGTTGTCGAAGAAACTCACGTTTTCGAGGTTCAAGACCCCGCCGAACACGATCGTCACGGTGGTATCGGTCATCCCGCCTTCCACTAGCGGCGTCGATACGCTCGTTCCGGGTCCCAGATCGAACGAGAGATCGTCGAGCGATCCCAGCCCGGACACGTCTAAGCCGCCTTCGTTGTTGACGGCGAATTCAACGACCGCGCCGTCATCTGGCGTGACCACATTCGCGAGCGAGGGGAGGTCAATGATACCAAACGTTTCCGCTGCAACGCGCAGTAGCCGCGGCGCCGCGGTTCCTGGCGTATACGTCAGCGTGTTCAACGAATTCAACACAATTTGCGCCCTCAGGATACTGGGCGGCGCGGATTGTCCGCTGGCCTGGAACGCAGTCACGTCGGCATCGATGTCCCACGTGTACGACGTGACCGCGGGCAAACGGACGATGCCGCCGGCCACCGCGCGAATCTGCAAGTTCGTAATATCGGATAACGAATCGGCCGAGAACTCGCTGGCGAAATCGCGCACCGTGAGCGTGTGCATGCCCGTGGCGCTCGTGTAGGCGGTCGCCGATTGCGCATCGACGAGACCGCCCGAACGCACCGTGACGTTGGAATCGAAAATTTCGGTTACGGAAGAAATGTCGACCGCACCAGAGACATTCGCGGACACGCCGTTCCATGCGCTAGCGGAGGGCATGTTCAAGGCGCCGGCTGCTTCGACGTCGATCGAGCTTTCGCTGAGTGCGCCGGTGAACCCGGTCAGCTCCTGCGTGCTCGCGCCGTTGACGTCAAAGACAAGCCCGTCGCCCGACGCGAGCGAGGAGAGATCGATCGTCGACCCACCGGAAATTTCGAACTCGACGAAATCATTCGCTGAAACTGTCGCGATACCCATTAAGCCGCCGAGATCGAGTAGCGCGCCGCTTCCCGCGAGGGCGCGCAGGGTGCGCGTGGCGGATGTGCCGCTATCGAACGTCAACGTCGCCAGATTGGCCAGATGCAATTCCGCCGTTGGTGCGCCGCCGACGTTAAAGGCCGTCGGGCTTTGATCGAGGTCCCAGGCGTACGACGTGACGCCCGGCAGGAAAACGATCGATCCGTCCTGCACGATGAAGATCGTATTCGTGACTTCCGTCAGGCCCGGTGCTTCAAAGTTGGACGCTTCCGTGACCGAGATCGTTGACGGCGTATTGGTTCCGCCGATGCTCATCAGGCTCGGCAACGTTAGCAATCCCGCGCCTACGACTGAAACATCCGTCTCGTCGATTAGGAAAACGGCATCGAGTACCGCGTCGCCGGAGCCGAGCACGGTGAGCGTAGAGCCGCGGATTTCCGTCGCGTCCGATGCTTCAAATGTTCCGTCTATCCGCGCAACGAGGCCTTCGATAATTCCGACTGTCGAGACGGTGAACGTACCGCCTGGCGCGAGGGCAACTTCAGCGCCGTTCAAATTGTCCGCGACCTGGGGAAGTTCGAGCTCACTGCCGGCGCCGACGGTGAATATCACGCGCTCGGTCGTCTCGAGCGAAGTTAGATTGATCCCGCCACCGTTTCCTAATTCGAATTCGACCCGCGCGTTTTGGCCCTCGACGGAGACGGACGCTAACGCGGAGAGGTCCATCGCGCCGCCGTCAATGCTTTGAATCGTCAGCGTTCGTGTGGATGTTGATGTATTCATCGCGATGGAGGTCAGCCCCGGGAAACTGAGCCGTGACGGAATCAGGCCCGAGCTGTCCGTTCCGTTTGACTGAAGGCCGATGGCATCTTGGAAAAGCGTCCAGGTGTACGTGCCCAGCAGGGTCATTTCCATTTGCCCGCCGTTGAGCGCGACGAGCCGCGTATTCATCACCTGCGTGACGTTGGGCATCGTTACTTCGCCGTTGGCCAACACAGTGATAGCTGAAGGCGAGCCCGTTGCGGTGATGGTCGTCACGGAGGCCGCATCGAGCTTGCCTGAGACGGTGGCGATCACGGTATCGAGTGTGGTCGCGCCCGGCAATTCGAGGGAGCTGTTTTCGTCGACAAGAATCGTGGAGCGTGCGATCGTTCCGCCAACGCCAAACAACGAGAGGTCGCTGGAGTTTAGAACCTCGATGTTTAGGTCCTCGACGCTCGCCATCGCGTCGAGGTTCAATTCTCCTTGGTGGGAGATTCTGAGGGTAACGCGGTCTCCGTTACGTGGTGTCGCGATCGAACTGAGTTGGGGCATGTCGATCACGGCTTCGTGCGTGACGTTCAGCAAGAGCGTATTGGCCGGAGCCGCGAGTGCATCGAAGCTAAAGGTCTCGAGGGCCGGTAGCGATACCAACGACGAAAGTCCGGTCACGTCAAAAGCGTGGATATTCTCGTTGCGCTGCCATAGATACGACGTGACTGCAGGGAAGACTATCGATCCGCCGTCGAATGCCCTCAGTTCCACGTTCAGCAGGGTGAGCATCGAGGGCGCGTCGAAAACACCCTCGTTTCGCACCGTCAGCCTGCTCACTTGGGACGCGTTGCCGTAGGTCAACAAGTTTGGAACGGCCAGAACGGCGGACTGATCCAGGCCAACGTCGGTATTCGTGAGCGCGGTCAAATTTTCAAGCGTTACATTCGCATTTCCGAAGAAGTCCAGCACGGAATTCTGAATCGTCGCGATGTTGGGGGCGTTGAGCGCGCCGGCCGTGGTCAGGGTCACGTGATCGAATCCGGACGCGTTCGGAAGCGAGAGCGTGGCTCCCGCGAGAATGGTGAGCATGCCCTGCGAAAGTGTCCCCGTGAAAGCCGGCAAGGTCAAACTGCTGCCTTCGCCAACCTCGAAACCAACACGGGCGGTCGAATCCAACGCTGGCAGCAAAATCTGGCCGCCGTTTGTCGCGACGAATTGAACGAAATCGCTGTCGGGAGTGGTGATGTCGATCAACGCCGAAAGGTCCACAATGCCGCCGTCCGTGGCGGAGACGATCAACGTCTCGTCACCGCTGCCCAGCCAAATGAACGTAATCGTGTTCAAATTCGGGAGATTGAGCCGCGATGGGCGAACTCCCTCAGGCGTCTCCGCTGCGCCCCGCACGTCGAAAACGGGATTTAGCACCGGGTCCATGTCCCACGTGTAATGAGTAGGACTGGTCAAGGTCACGACGGCGCCGTCCGTCAGTTGAATGCGTAGATTGTCAACGAAATCGAGTTGAGCCGCGACGAACCGCGAGTCGCCCGAAACCGCAAGCAACGAATGGCCGGTCGACGCCGAGAAATATTCCAGTTCGCTGAGACTCAGCGTCGCGCCGTTGACAAGGCGGAGTTCGGATTGGTCCATGCTCGCCAACTTCGGCAGCTCCGTCGCCGATCCTTCATCGAGCGTGATTCGCGATAACCCGATTTGAATCGCTTCAGGGGCGGAGAAAGTGCCCTGGGAATTGAGCGAAAGTCCGATGAATTCCGTCACGAGCGGAAGCGAGAGATCGCCGCCGCTTTCGAGATTGACGCGCATCTCCTCCGATGTGCCGACGAGCGCGGGTAATTCGAGGCTTGCGCCGTCGGACAGATTGAATCCCAATTCTCCGCCCGCTTCGAGCGACGAAAGATCGAGCAGACTCGGGCTCGAAACCGTGAAGACGACGACGTTGTTTTCCGCGGTCGACGTAACCGATTCCAACGCGCTGAGGTCGAGCGTTGCGCCGTCTTCCACGCGCGACTCGATGACGATTTCGGAGACTAACGGCGACGCGTGGACGATTTGCGTCAACGCTGGGAGGCTCAGCGATGAAGCTGTGCTGCCGTCTTCCGACCTGCCGGTTGCCGTAAAAAGTAGGCGTCCTAATTCCGCCGTGTAGGCGTACGTCTCGACGTTCGGCAATACGACTGCTGCGCCGTTTTCCGCCGCGACGCCGGCGTTGTCGATATTCTCGACGAGCTCGACGTTGATTGCGCCGGTTCCGCGAATCGTCAACAGGCCGTCCGTGAAAATCGCGAGATTCGGCAGATCGATAGACGAATTGACTGCGGCTTCGAGTGTCACGTCCGACTCGCCGATGGCGACCGGTGTCGGGTATGCGATCTTGGCTCCGTCGCGCGCGATCGTTGTGCCGCCGAGATCGGTAATCCCAGCCGCGAGGAATGACGCGCTTTCGCCCTCCACGATTAGCGTGCCGCGAATGGTCGTGGTGCCTCGAATGGTCCAGTTGCCGCGCACGAAGGTGGTTTGTCCGGCCGGCACAATAAAATCGCCCGCGTAGTCGAGGACCGCTGGCGCATCGGGCACGCGCGGATCGAATCCTCGGACCAGTTCCGAGTCGTCGCTGAGGCCGTCGCCGTCTGTGTCCGGGCTGGCGGGATTCAGCCCAAGGAACAACTCGGCGCAATTGGAGAGCGAATCTTCATCCGTGTCTTCCGCGCCGTCTTCGATGCCGTTCCCGTCGGTATCCGGGTTCGTCTCGTCGAGACCGAGTGTGCTTTCCACGGAATCCGGGATGCAATCGCCGTCGGTGTCGACGCATTCGTCCGATTGCCCGCTGCAAATCGAGCGCAGTTCGATGATTCCGGCGTCGACCGTGCCGCCGATTACCGGAGGGAAGGGGCCGGCGATTCCGAAGAGCGTGCCTTCATCTTGCTGTTGCGCGCTAACCAGGATGTTGCCGAACGACGCCGAGACTTCGTCGATCGTGAATCGACCGATGGAATCGGCTATCGCCGTTCCGCCGATGCCGACGAGCGAGACGAGCGCGCCCCCCGCGGGCGATCCGTCTTCGTTGTGCACGAAGCCTTCGACGCCGGTGAGCTGCCCGCCGGGATCGATGGTGATTCGTACGACTGCGGTCGCCCCCGAATTCATGGCGGTGATGAATGCCGCGCCTCGGCCGACGGCCGTTACGATGCCCTGCGGGCTGACGAGCGCGATATCGGGATTGCTGGTTCGGTACGACGTACCGCTCGAGGAAGCAGAGACGTTTTGCTCCAATCCACCCAGCGTGTGGCCGATGACGGTCAACAGCGCGGTGCCGCCGAGTTGGGTCAGGGTATTGACGTTACTGCTCATGCGGATGAAGTCGGGTCCGGTGGGACCGATCACCGTGAACATGAAATCGTCCGGTGATACGAACGTTAGCCCGTTCTGGCGAATTTGGAAATCTTCGGAGAATGCGAAGGTGGTGATGCCGAACCGATGGATCGTTGCGTTGACGCGAGTAAAATCATCGCTCACGAAATCGCCGGTCGTGTCTTGCGCGGCGATGTTATCGATCCGGAACGCGCCGCCCCCAAGTACGACGCTGGTTTGGCCTCCCGCAGTCACGGTGTCGCCCGCGCCAAGCCGGGGCGTGGCACTCGCTTGGCTCGCGGGATTGGAACGTCGACCGATTTCCACGCCGTCGCTGAAACCGTCGCCGTCGGAATCGACTACAAGCGGGTCGATTCCTACGATGCATTCGAAGAGGTCGGTCAATCGATCGCCGTCGAGATCGCTCAGCAAATCGTTTTCAGCGTTTGAATCGAGGCCCGCCGCGGTTTCGTAGGAGTCAACGATCAAATCGCGATCGGTGTCGTCATCGACGATCGCCAACTGGCCGAAGCCGATGTCGGTACCGTTGGTCACGACGATGGTGAGCGCGAAGTAGGCGTTCGACAACGGGTAGGGAGTCTGATGAATTGTGACGACGCCGTCGGCGGAGACGGTCGCGATGTCGTCGCCGTACAGTTGGTGATAGATCGTCTCGCCGTCCGTGCTGAGGTTGTCTCCGTCCGATCGACGCGTTACTTCTAGTTCAACCGTATCGCCCGGACGGACGAAGAATGCGCCGTCTGTATCGACAGCGAGCGTTCCCGCTTCATCGAGCTCGGGTACGAACAAGTCGGCCTCGTCGGGAATTGGGGGAAGAACGATGAGATCGGCGGGCGCGGACTGCTTGGTGATTTCGGGTTGGGCGATGTCCGGGGTCGCAGCAAGCGCCAATAGTGTTTGCTGCACGTGAGCCGCGACGCGCGGCGCGGACTTCATCGCGATTTCGGCGGCCCAATCCGGTATCGAGGCGAGTTCATCGAAACGTGCCACGGCCGGCAGGACCGCTTCGTTGACGATGAGCGCGAGCGTGTTTGGCTCGGCTTGAATCCACGCTTTTTCTAGGAAGAATGGCGCGAGTAGCGATTGCATGGCGTGATGACCGAAACCACCGGAGATGGCGATGAGTGTGTCTCGATCCACGGTCGAGCCGCCGTTTTGTCCCGGTACGTTGAGGAGTGCGAACGAGCCGGCCGGGAAATCCTCGCCGAATGCGTCGGTCG
>JBGTJY010000265.1:0-3142 GCA_041744855.1 Candidatus Hydrogenedentales bacterium | reverse complement strand
TCCCCACCCCCCGCCGTTTCAAACCGGGCGCTACCCGGAAACGCTCAGAAAAAAATTACTCCACGACAGTCTCCGCCAAAATCCTCTCGTAAGTCGCCCGAGCGGCATCATACGCCGCCTTCGCTTCGCCCCGTTCCGATTCCTTCATCGCGCCCTGTTTCATTTCCCAGCACTTCTCCACCGCCGCCGCGCACCAGGCCGCGCTCCGTTTCGAGGCACGCACCGGTTTGTCGTCGACGATCACGAAAATCGGATTCGTGTGGCTGCTCTGATAAATTCGCAACGCGACCCAACTCGAATGCTCGATAGGCACATTGAACGACACTTCGCGCAACTCGCCATCTGCAACGAGCGTTAGTTCGCCCGCGGGATATCCATTCACGATCACTTCCACCGGCACTTCCCGCGTCCCGTCCACGCGCGCTTTTTCAATGTCCCAATACGGCGGCGCAGTCGGCGGACGCGACCCCACGACGCGCCCGATCTCATCGGGTTCCGCCGACAGATACGCCGCGACCCGCGCCGCCACCCGCACGGTCCCCGGCCGATCCAGGCGCAGTTCGCTCTCGTCCTCGCCCATGCGCACGCCGTTCGCATTGAAATCGAGAATGTGCGATTTCCCGTCCGAAACGTAATTCGCGCCCTCTCGAATTTTCTCGACGTACCCGTCGAATTCCAGCGCCCCGCTCATCGGCGCATAGCTCCGCCCCATACCCACGCGATCGTCGAAGATGCAGGGATAGTCCGTCTCGCCGCTGATCCGCGTGCGAAATCCGCAATTGAGCACGTGGTACCAAATGTTCAGTTCCCACGGCGCCGGCGTGTCCACCGTCGAAATAAAATCGCACGCCCCGTGCGCCGCCGTCACGATGTACTCGTTCGCGCCGATGCCGTCGAATTTCGGCATCACGTAGTTCGGCAGGTCGAGCGTCTGTTCCACGGGCTCGAGACCCCAGCCCGAATGCGCGTAGCCCACGACGCCGTTCTGGCTCATGCCCCACTTCATCACGGGCAGACCCCAGGACGGCCACTCTTCGATCAGCGTCGTGCCGGGATAATCGTCCTCAGTCAGCCGCACCAACACGATATGTCCCGCGTGACTCGACGGAAATCCCGAAACTTCCACGTCATAACGAATCAAGTTCGACGCCGTGGAAAGCGCATTGATCTTGCCCTCGAAATGCGTCTTCTGGTGATACCAGCACGGTCCCCAAGTCAACACGCACGCGACGTTCAAATCCTCGCCCAGCGCCTGACGAAACATACTCGCCGGATTTACGCCCGCCTCCGGACTTTCATAGTGACTGCAACCGCCCGCGTGCACGTGATGATCCGCGCTGTACCATCCCATCGACGCGAGATGAATCCATCGTTCCAGCTTGAACGACTCCTCGTGTTCCGTCACGCCTTCCGGCACGGTGATCACGCGCTCGTTCGGCAAATACTCCGGGCCCCGCGTGTACGAAACCGTAAATCGTCCCGGCGGCAAATACACATGCTCGCCATCCGCCCGATACACCTGCGGCTGAAAAAAGAAATCGGGAAATTCGTCCTTGGCCGCGACACGCCGCGACGGCAACGGATACACCCCGCGCAGCCGTTTCGCCTCGAGCGCGTTCCCTTCCCATGGCCGGCGAATCGCCATAGTGTGCCTGTAGTCCGCAGCGAACGGTTTTTCCGGATCGAACACGAGCCGCTCGACATCGTCCCGAATCGTGAACGACGCCACCGTCGGCGATCCGTCCGCATCCGCGACCCGCAGCACCACCTTGACCGACGGCACACACTCGAACAGGTAGTTCAGGCGATTGCGCAGTCCAACGTCCGCCGTGCCCTTGCCCGCGTTGAACGCCAACTCGACATCCCGCGGGCCGCGCTCGTTCGTATACGCCTGCACGACCGCATACTCGAGTTCGAATCCCGACAACGTCGGATTCAATGGACGTCCGCCGTACACCTGCAATTCCAAAAATCGATCCGCCACCTGGCCCGGCGTTAGCAGATTTTCCTCCTGCGGATTCGGCGCGCCCGACGAACGATGCACCACCGGTTCCGCCTGGGGACTCGTCACCGACAACGCGGATTTCAGCCCCGCTTCGTTGTGCACCTTCACGAGGAAATTTTTCCAGCCCCCCTGCTGCAGTTCCGCGTGCCCGGGCCCCTTCAGCGCCATCACCCGCGCCTCAGGATTCAAATGCACCATCGCCAGGCAATACGGATCGAGAATCGCCTGCACACCAGCAACCGCCGCGGCATCCCGCGGCTCATCGGCAAGCGTGGCAAGCCGCTGCTGATCCTCGTCGCTCAGCGGACTCCCCAAATAATCCAGCGCCTCCGCAATCCGCAGAGCCTGCGCGAGAACGGGCTGCGGCTCAATGCCGTCGATCGTATAAAGTTCTTGCGCACTTGCCGCACAGGCGAGGACCACTCCGAAGGTCATAACGATGAGCCGGTAGGAATTCATCTTTGCGTCCTTTGACAGAAATGCACCGATTTTTGTTAGATCAAGTAGTCAGTCGAACCACTGACGCAATGCATCAAGAATCGTACCTTCACCTATCAGACCTACAATCGAATCCTGTAACTCCTGGGGCAGTTCCTGGCTCACGTACTCGGAATCGAGCACCTCAACGTCGTTTGCGCTTAGAGCAGCTTCGATTTCACGCGCGATGGGTACGAGCTCGGATGTAGTGACAGCGCCCACTTGATTCTCTCTCAACACACCCCCAAATAGACATCCATGGCGCGGATCTACCTCCACCGTAGCCTCGCCGTATATGGCGACTGGAGCGCTCAAGGAAACATTAAGACGTATGGCGGGCACAGCTTCCCCCACGGCATCCGGTTGATAGCAGATTACTTCGATGTAATTGTAATGGCCTCCGTTATACATCTCGTCGGCGGTAAAATCCGTAGACCTGCGCAAACTCTGTAGCAACGGCCCGTAGCGCTGCGCGACGCCGTCGTCAGGCGGAAGCAAATGCATGTGGACGGGCCAGTCGTTGCGATAAGGCTGCCAACCAGCAATCCTTCTCAGTTCCTCATCTGTGAATCGCATCGCAGTCGGACCCGAATTCGTTCCTACTCCGAAAGGCCTACAACTTCCGCTTCTTCGCCAGCCCCTGCAGCTTCAGCCCCACGA
>JBGTJY010000264.1:0-3137 GCA_041744855.1 Candidatus Hydrogenedentales bacterium | reverse complement strand
CGCAGGATCGCGGCGTTCGGGTCGTCGCCGATCACGCCTGCGACGTAGGTGCTCAGGCCGAGCGCGGCGACGTTGCACGCCGCGTTGCCCGCCGCGCCGGGATTGTAGCGGCGTTCGTTCACTTCCAGGATCGGGATGGGCGCTTCGAGGCTGACGCCCGTGACTTTGCCGTACACGTTTTCGTCGAGGTACATGTCGCCGACGACGAGCACACGTTTGCCGGCGAATTTGCCGAGGAGTTCCGCGATGCGGTCTTGCGCGATTCGAGACGTTTCGTTCATACCCCGCCTGCCTGTGGTTGGGCGGCGATTTTAGCTAGTGACTGGTAACCATTCAAAGACTGGGCGCGATTACCGCAGCCCGGTCATTCTGAGCGAAGCGAAGAATCTCAAAGTCCACACCGTCCTCAGTCCACTTCGTCCATTCCATCCGAAATCTCGTGCAGGATGGGTTGGGTCCGTGGCACAATAGTCTACTGGGTACACGACAGCCCGCCGGCGACGACTGCGGGTCCGGCGGGAAAACTCCGGGCGGCTTCACCGATGGCCACTGTGCAACTACTGGTGAGCGACCCGCCGAAGCTTTATACGCTGAAGGCGATGTTTGAAGCGGAGGGCTGGCGGGCCGGCGGCGAGGATTCGGATGTCGCGATCGCGGATTCCGTTCAAGGCGCGGTCGCGGCGGCGAAGCGGTGTCCCGCGCTCGTGCTGATTCCCGTGGCGGAGGTCACGCTGGCGGTGCAGGCGATGAAGGAGGGTGTGTTCGGGTATGTGCTGGTTCCGTTTTTGCCGGGCGAAGCGGTGTTGATGGTGAAACGAGCATTGGACTTCGCGCGCGTGCGCAACGCCGCGCAGGGCGATGTATTCGAACTCGCGACGTTGGAAGAAGTCGAGCGTCGGCACATCAACAACGTGCTGCGCCTAAGCAAACATAACCAGGCGAAGGCGGCGCGCGCGCTCGGGATCGGCCGCAACACGCTGTGGCGCAAACTGAAGCACTACGAAGAGCTGGACAAACGCCGGGAGAATCCCACGACGTGACCAGCGCCCCGACTCAGGTTTCCGCCCGGCTCGGCTGGCATTCGCTGGGCGCGGCCTTCGATTGCGCATGCGGCGTGCGGCATTCGCTTCCCATCGAGGCGTGCTACGTCGGCGAGGATGCGGCAGCGCGACTGGGGTACTTTGCGCGCGAGCGGTGCGGTGCGCGCGCGATGATCGTCGCCGATGAAAATACGTTGCGCGCGGCGGGAGACGCTGTGCACGCGGCGTTGCGCGACGCGGGAAAGCGCCTCGACGACTATACGTTTACCGAGAAGGCGCTGGACGCGACGGACGCCGCGGCGGACTTGGTGCGCGATCGCGCGCGGGGCGTCGACTTTCTCGTCGCGATCGGTTCGGGCACGATTTGCGACCTTGCAAAATATGCCGGGCACCAGCTCAAGATTCCGGTGTTGTTTTATCCCACGGCGGCTTCGATGAATGGGTATACGTCGGGGATTGCCGCGCTGAAGGTGCGGGGATTGAAACGGACGTTGCCGTGCGCGCCTGCATTGGGGATTTTCGCGGAGCCGAGCGTTTCGGCGACCGCGCCGCGGCGGATGGTTGCGGCGGGAATCGCGGATTTCTTGTCGAAGTGTTCGTCGTCGACGGATTGGCGCGCGGCGCATTTTCTTCGCGGCGGCTACTATTGCGATCGGCCGCGCGAGTTTTTCGATGGCACGACGGAGAATGTGCTGTGCGCCGCGCAACGCATTGGACGCGGCGAGACGGAAGCCTACAAGACTGTGCTCGATGCGCTGATGTTGTCGGGCTTCTCGATGGTGTTGGCCGGGTCGTCCGCGCCGGCTTCCGGCGGGGAACATCTGATTTCGCATTACCTCGACATGAAATCGGCGCTCTACGGCACGCCGCACGATTTACACGGCGCGCAGGTGGGGGTCGGCACGCTGCATTGCTTGCGGTTGTGGGAGCGCGTGCTCGCGCTCGATCCCGCCGACATTGACGTCGAACGACTGGTCGATTCGCAGCCGCGACAAAAGGAAATCGCGGATGCGATCGACGTGGACTGGGGCGCGATCGCGCCTGAGATTCATCAGCAGTGGAAAGAGAAATCGATCGACCCAAAACAATTGCGCGCGGAATTGGGAAAACTGAAGTCCGAATTCGCAACATTTCGCGAGGAATGTAGCCACGATTTGTTGCCCTCCGAGATTGTCGAGAAGGCGATCCGCGGCGCGGTCGGCCCGCTCACTCCGGAAGAGTTGCATGCGCCGACGGAGGAATATGCGAAGGCGCTGAAGTACGCGCGGTATATCCGCAATCGATTCACGATACTCGACCTCGCCGCGGAGCTTGGTTTGTCGTGATGCTGCTCGCCGTGGCCGTATCAATGCTTGGCGCATCGGAATCGCTGCCGCTCGCGGGGATACTGAACGACCGGCAGGACGTCGCCGTGGTGAGCAACGTGGAAGCGGCGCTCGAAGCTCGACCCGAATTGCTCGCGTGGCACCGGCAACAACTTCGAGTGCACGCCGCACCGGCAACAGATGCGCAAATGGTGGAGCGGCTGCTGAACGAAGTCCTGTTGCGGCAATTGAGCTCGATGCAGTCGTTACTAACGGCGGAGGCCGGCGTAACGACGCCACGGAACGTGGAAAGTGATGCGCTGTTGAGTTCGATGCGTAGGGAAAATCGAGATAGTTCCGTGTCGATACCGACGCCCGAGAGATTATCAAATCGTACGCTGCAAACCGACCCCAATGAGAGGCTCGGGCAGTTGATGCTTGGTCCTGGCAATCCAACCGATGCTACGCGTAGACGCGGGGTTGCGGGTGCGTCTCGGGTGCCGCTGGAACCGTTTGCTTTGGATACTGCAAACCGTTCGCGCACCGCCTGGGACTCGTATGAGAGGCCGCAGATTTCGCTCGAGCCGCTTGCAATATCGGGAATAGATTCGCTTCCGATCTCAACCGATGCGGCATCCATGCGGGCGCCTGCGCGCGGGTCCCTTCCCGAGGGCTATGCGCGGTATCGCGAGATACTCGCCGAGCACCCGGAAATCGAGCGAGCGGCCGAGGTTTACTGGCATCGGCTGGAAATCGTTCGGAAACTCCAACTGCGGGGCGCGGCGGCAGGCCG
>JBGTJY010000263.1:0-9479 GCA_041744855.1 Candidatus Hydrogenedentales bacterium | reverse complement strand
GGCCGCCGAGGATCACGTCCTCCTCGAACGTGAACACGGTCTTGTCGTTCGCGCCCGCGCGCCAGACTCGGCCGTAGGTCACCAATTCGCCCCAGACCTTGCGGCCTTTGACGCCGGGGCGGCTGTACGAAATGGTGAAGTCGCTGAGTCCGATTGTTTGCACGATTACCGCGGGCGGGCTGGGTTGGGGACGTTGCGCCTCCGTGCGACCGGTGTGGACGGCAATTCCGATCACGACGGCGAACAGCATACGAAAGCACACGTTCATCATGACTGGTCTCCTCGTTATCCCACTGCATTGAACACCCGATAGCGTTCGGGGTTCAATGACCAAGGTTTGTAGTTCCGCATTCATGCGGCGGGATATGGAACGGGGACGTCTTTGCTCCGTCCCCCGCCGCATGAATGCGGAACTACGAACGGGCTTGCCTGAATAGCATCGGATGGGTGGAAGATTGCAGAGATTTCTCCAGGCGATCGTATGTTGCTTGCCGATATTGGCGGCGGATGGTCAGGAGTTTGACCAAACGCCGGTCACGGTGATGTTCAAGCAAGACGGCACGGTGGAGGCGAGCGTCACGTTCAATGTCGACGCCGTGCTTGCCGACGCGCCGTTTGAGGATCTGACGGAGGCAGACTACGCGAAACTGCGCGCGATGTCCGAGGAACAGCGCAAGAAACGGCTCGACGAGATTCGCGAATATTTGCGCGTTCGCGTGTTGCTCAAGTTCGATGGCCGGCCCGCCGAGACGATCGTGCATTTTCCGGAGTGCGAAGGCACCGGCGAAGAGCCGCCGCCGGACACGTTGCCGGGCCGGACGTTTCTGGTGCGGGCGAAAGTTCCGGAGAATTCGAAGTCGTTTTCGTTCACGGCGTCGCCGATCTTCTTCAACGTATTTCTATTTATCCGCGTCGAGGGCGAACAAAAGGGGATTCGCGAGGTCTTGCCGCAGGGCGGCGAATCGCAACCTTTCGATGGATTTCCGAAACCGGAATCGGAGCAGGCCGACCGTTGAACTTGTGAAGATCGGCCCGGTTCCAGTACAACCTTCTTTCCCAGGAGCTGCTGCAATGAAACCGACTTTCGTTCTATCGTTACTACTTCCGTGTATTGCGTTACTCTCCGCATGCAGTAAACCGGGTCCGGTCGTTCTGAGCGCCGAGGTCATCGCGAATCCCAGCGGACGCGCGCCGTTAACCGCGGTGTGCCGTCTCACCACGCAGGAGCCGTCCATCCCGAAGCTGACGGTCAACAACGGCAAGGAAACTTTCGAAGTGCCGGTGGGCGACGAATACAAGACGGAACACGAGGTGAACATCCTCGGGCTGCGTCCCGGCACGGCGAATCGGATCACGGTCGCTGCGCGCGGCGAAAACGGGGGCGAGACTGTCGCGGGCGAGGAGACGATCACCACTGCGGCGTTGCCGGAGAACTTTCCGCCGATCGAGGTGCGCATTAGCGAGCCCGCGAAAATGGAGCCCGGCTACACGTTCATTCCGTTCATGTCGTGGCCCAAAGGCACACTGAACGCGAACTGGGGCCTCGTGGTGGCGCTCGGCAGCGCGGGCGAGATCGTGTGGTACATGCCGCTGGAGCAGACGCTCGACGAGCCGCGGCTACTCGCGAATGGCAACATGGTTTTCAGCCGGGGCCGCGAGGGGTATCTGTACGAAATCGACATGATGGGCAACATCGTGCGCCAATGGCACTCGACGGGCATCCCGAAAGAGGCGCCCGACGGCAGCATCCCGGTCGAGACGGATACGTTTCACCACGACTTCACGATCATGCCGAGCGGAAACTTCCTGATCCTGAGCACCGAGGCGCGATTCTACGAGAACTATCCGCTGAGCGAAGAGGACCCAACAAAGACCGGCCCGTCGAACGTGATCGGCGACGTGATTATTGAGATCACGCCAGACGGCAAGATCGTGCGCGAGCTGAAGCTGCTCGATATCCTCGATCCGTATCGCCTTGCGTACGATTCATTGCAAACGTTCTTCTGGGTGGGAATCTACCAGAAGAAACTCGACAAGCCGGGCATCGATTGGTCGCATGTGAATTCGATCGAATATGACCCGCGCGACGATTGCGCGATCATCTCGGTCTATCATCAAGATTGCGTCGTGAAGCTCGATCTCGATAGCGGCGAGATCAAATGGATACTGGGCGATCACGGCAATTGGAAAGAGCCTTGGCAGAAGTATCTTCTAACGCCAAAGGGCGATTTCGAGTGGAGTTATCACCAACACTCCGCGAAGCTCACGCCGGACGGCAACCTCATCCTGTACGATAACGGCCTTTACCGCGCGCTGCCGCCGAAAGCGAAAATGGCTGCCGCGGACAGCCACAGCCGCGCGGTCGAATTCAAGATAGACGAGCAGGCGATGACTATCGAGCAGGTTTGGCAGTACGGTAACCGCGAGGGCGAACGCTTTTTCGCGCCGTTCATCTCGGAAGTCGATTGGTTGCCGGAGACGGGCAACATCCTTGTGACCAACGGCGGATTGGTGAAGGACAAAGACGGCAATCAATCCGACCAGATTCTCGGCGGCCACCATTGGTCGACCATTGTCGAGGTGACGCACACGACGCCGGCCGAGAAGGTTTTTGAAGTCGTGATTGACGATACTCCACCGGATGGATGGGCGGTGTATCGCAGCCAGCGCTTGCCGTCGTTGTATCCGCAGTCGAAGTAGACGGGATTCGCCACGAATGTCACGTATTGCACGAATGGGTTGTATTGCGATCGCGGTCATTTGCGCGGCTAGCTCGGCGGGTCTGTCGATTTCGAATGTGGACTTGCAGATGAATCCGAGCGGGAATGTTCCGCTTGCGGGGATTTGCACGTTCGAGACGGATGCGCCCGCGGTGCCGGTGATTCGGATATCGGATGGGCTCGCGATCGAGGAGGTGCCGTCGAGCGAAACGCCCGGGACGCAGCATCGCGTGATCCTGCTGGGGTTCAGACCCGATACGACGCATACCGTATATGTCGGCGCGAAGGGTGCGGGCGGGGCCAGCGCTGAGCCCGAAGCGATCGAGGTCGTGACCGGCATTCTGCCGTATGCGTTTCCGCCGGTGCGCGTGTTGACGAGTTCGCCTTCCGAAATGGAGCCGGGCGTCATTCTGGTTCCGACCATTCGCTGGCCATTGACTGGGCCGAGCGATCAATCGGGATTGGCCTTTGTTCTCAATGCGAAAGGCGAGGTGATTTGGTATTACGTCGCCGACCACGGCGTGACCGAAATTCGCCGCGCGCAGAATGGGAATTTTCTGTATCAATCTGGCCGGCGCGGCCATCAGTACGAAATTGACGTGCTCGGTAATATCGTTACACGTTGGCACGCGAGCGGCACGCCCAAGGAAAATCTTCACGAAGAGAGCATCGCCGTCGCGACCGATTCGTTTCACCACGATTTCTTCGAGAAGCCGGACGGCAACATCCTGCAACTCAGCACCGAATTGCGCGACATGCCGGATTGGTACACGAGCGATACCGATGCGAATGCGAAGCGCGAAACCGCGAAGGTGATCGGCGACGTATTGGTCGAGCACAAGCGCACGGGCGAGATCGTGCGCGAATGGAAAATGTTCGACCTGCTCGACCCGTACCGGCTCGGCTACGGATCGCTGAACACGGGTTTTTACGCGGAAACGTACAAGGGCGTGCTCGAAAAACCGGCGTACGATTGGCTGCACACGAACGCGGTCTTTTACCTTCCCGAGGAGGACGCGGCGGTATTCTCCGCGTACAACCTCGATTTGCTGTACAAGATCGATCTCGCGACGGGCAAGCTCAAGTGGTTGCTGGGCGATCCGGAGGGTTGGGCGGAGCAATGGCAACCGTACATCCTGAAGCCGAAGGGCGACATGAAGTGGCCGCGGCATCAGCACGCGATTAAGCGTACGCCCGTTGGCACGTACCTGATTTACGACAACGGCACGAACGGCGCGCGGCCGTTCAACGAGCGCAAACAACCGCCGGATGTGTACAGCCGCGCGGTGGAGTATCGCGTCGACGAGGCGAACATGACCGTCGAGGAAGTGTGGTCCTACGGGGGACCGAAGGACGAAGTCTTTATTTCGAGTTTCATTTGCGAGGCGGACTGGATGCCGTCGACGGGCAATATCGTGATCGCCGATGGCGGACGGACGCGGCCGCAGGATGGTTCATCCGATGCCGACGCGGGATTCAGCGGCCAACATTGGGCGCGAATATTCGAAGTGACGCGCACGTCGCCGCCGGTGAAAGTCTTCGAGGTTGAGTTCAAAGCCGTGCCGCCGGAGGGTTGGGCCGTGTATCGCAGCGAGCGGCTGCCGAGTTTGTATCCGTGACGGGGCATTCGTTTGTAGCGCTGCTTATTAAGCGGCGCGTTTCGTTGATGTGGCCGGGGATACGACGCGCCGGTGAAAGCTGAGAGATTCCCGCCTGCGCGGGAATGACGGGTCGGGCGGGAATGACGGAGAAAGTCTCAGTCTTCGCGGGTGAGGGATTCGAGACGTAACAACGCGAGGCGATGCGTCGGGCGATTGGCGACTACGTCGCGGTATAGGGCAATTGCAGTTTCCGTGTCGCTCGCTAGATCGGCCTCGAGCGCTTCGAAGAATCGGAGGGGAGTCGCCGATTTCGAATCGCGGTCTTTGTGCGACCCGTAGAGGGCGAACGCTTCGTTCCACAAACCCGCGCCGAGAAGTACATACGCCAGTTCGGCGGCTTGACGCGGATCGGGCGTTGGGCCAAACGTTGCGGATAGCGCGGCGTGCAGTTCGCTTCGCGATGTCTCGGAATGCGCGGACCAATATCGATCGAAGTGGGCTTTGGCTTCCGCGATTGCGCCCTTGTTCAAGGCCGTTCGGCCTCGGGACAAACCGCTTTCGGGATCGGCTGCCATAACGTCGGACACGGCGATTTCTTGCAAGACCAATCTCGCGCGATCGACATTAGTCTCCGCGGCTTGTAGTTCGCGATAGACTAGCGGCATGGCGAGGACGCCGGTGCCGATTTCGTCGAGGACTTCGGGCCAGACGGTAGGGTGCGCGCGGACGTGGCGGACGATAGTGCGTTGGGCCTCGTCGATGTTGCCTTCGGTGTAGAGCGCGATGCCTTCGTGTACGCCGGCGCGCGCGTCGGCCAATGCGAGCCAGCGGCGGCCTTGGTGTCGCATCACGAAGACGACCGTGATCGATGCTGCGAGGATCAGTAGCCAGAGGGCGATGGCGGTCCTTATCGATGGGGCTCGTTTCGAGAGGAGTGGGGTGGATCGGGATCGAGTAGTTGAGATCAACTTGGTTTCTTTTCCGTCACGCGGTTTTTCTTCTCGGCGCGAATGTTTTGTTCGTTACCCGTGCCGGTTAGAAACCGGCGTTCCCAGGGCCGGTTAGAAACCGGCGGTACCAGGTGCCGGTTACAAACCGGCGTTACCTTAGTACGCTTGATCGATTCGCAGTACCACGGGAATTGTTCTTATTAGAATTTTGATGTCGAGCCAGATCGACCAGGACGAGATGTATTTGAGATCGAGATCGACCATTTGTTCGAACGAGAGTCGGCTGCGGCCGCTGACTTGCCACAGTCCGGTAATCCCGGGGCGGCAGTTGAGGCGGGCGCGGTGGCGTTCGGAGTAGTCTTCCAATTCGTAGAGGACGGAGGGCCGGGGGCCGACGAGACTCATTTCGCCCTTGAGCACGTTGAAAAGTTGCGGCAGTTCGTCGATGCTCGTTCTGCGAATGAAACGGCCGACGCGGGTCACGCGCGGGTCGTTGGGCACCTTGCCGAAGATGGGGCGACCGTCGCGCGTTAGCTCCGTCGCCGCGCCTTCGAGGATCAATTTGCGCTGGGCCTCGCGGTGCATTGAGCCGTCGGCGTCGGCGCGCATCGAGCGGAATTTGTGAATGCGGAACACGCGCCCGTAGAGGCCGGGCCGCGTCTGCGAGAATAGGACCGGGCCGCGCGAATCGAGCTTGACCGCGAGCGCAGTAAACGCGAGCAAGGGCGAAATGACGACTAGCCCAGTCGCTGACAGGACGATGTCGATCGCGCGTTTGACGATTTGGGATCGTGTCGAATAGAGACCGGTGCGCTCGACGTGGACGAGGGGCGTGTCGCCGAGTATTTCGGTGCGGCCCGGCGTTTTGAAGTAGGGATGGAACGGCGAGACCATTTTAAGGTCGACGCCGAGCCGCCAGCAGATTTGCGCGATGCGCAGGCGGCGGGCGTCGTCCATTTCGCTCGGGTCGAACGCGAGGATAATTTCCTCGACGCGGTGCTCGTTGATGAGATCGTCAAGGTCGCCGCAATCGCCCAGGACATTTGCAGGCGCGGCGCTGTCCGTGGGTCGCGTCGTTACGAGTCCGATATAATCGAAATCGGCGGCGCGATCGGCTAGGGCCTGCTCGAGCGGGCGAACGGATTCCGCGTTTCCCAACACTGCGACGCGGGTTCGGCCGATGCCCGCGTGGCGCAGACTCAGCAGCGCGATGCGGTAGCCGCTGTGACACAGCAGCGTCGCGGAAAACGTCAACAACGCGGCGCAGGCGTAGAAGAGGCCGGCGTGGACCCAGCCTTGATCGACTGGACCGGCGCTCAGAACGGCGCCGAGCAAGGCAATGGCTGCGCCGCCAATCGCGCATGCGCGGACCAAGCGCCGGAATCCGGAGAAGGGGGTCAGTTCGCCGTCGAGCACGAGCAATCCAAATTGGCGAAACAGCAGCAGGTAGACGATCGGCGCGAGGAGCACCAGCGGAATGTAGGCGCGAAATTCCGGGGCGGCAAGCGCGCGAAACGCAGCGGAGATCGAATAGACGAGGTCCTTGTGCCACGGCGCGGACGATGCAATCGATGCGGGCATGCCGTAGAGCACGATGTACGCGCCGACGATCGCGAGCGCGCCGGCAGCCGCCGTGTAGAGGACGCCCGTGAACGCCGTCGCGGCGCGTTGATATTGCGCGCTCGACCATCCGTGCGCCCAGGTTTGCGTGCCGGAATCGGTCTCGACGGCGGCCGTCACTTCGGCCGGCGCGGCTTCTGGAGCGGTGTCCGCGGCCGGATCGATCGATCCGCTTTTACCAACATACGCCGACATAGGCGTCCTTATTCGGCGGATTGTCGCGAAATAGCCGCACGAGATCGATGACCGTTTTGCCATTCGCGTTGGCGCGCAACAAGTCGGCGTAACCGTTGTTGGATGCGCCGGCAACGATAACGTCGGAGGCGTTGAGCACGGTCTGCGCGTCGTCGCGCAATAGCTCGGAAATGTGCGGCAGTTTTTGTTGGATGAACGCCTTGTTGCCGCCGCGCAATCTTGCGATCGAGACGTTCGGATCGTAGATGGTGACGTTGCAGCCCTTGCCGAGCAGCCGTTCCGCGAGCTCGACGAGCGGGCTTTCGCGCAGGTCGTCCGTGCCCGATTTGAAACTTAGCCCAATAAATCCCACGTTGCGCCTGCCGCAGGCCATGATGGCATCGAGCACGCGCGTGATGTGTAGATCGTTGCTCGCCTGGATGTTCGCGAGGACGGGCAACTCGACGTGCAGCGATCGCGCGAGATGGTTGAGCGCGCGGAGGTCTTTCGGCAGGCACGAGCCGCCATAGGCGAAGCCGGGCATCAGGTACGCCTTCGAAATGTTCAGCTTCTTGTCTTCGCAGAAGATTCGCATTACCTCGTGACTATCGATGCCGAGCGATTTGCAGAGCGTGCCAATTTCGTTACCGAACACGACCTTGAGCGCGTGGAATGCGTTGTCGGCGTATTTGACCATTTCGGCGGCGCGAGTCGAGGTCTTGAATATGGGCGCTTCGAAATCTCGGTACATGGCTGCAAGCGTGTCAGCGGCGCGATCGTTGTCGGAACCGATCACGATTTTTGGCGGATAGCGGAAATCGTCGACCGAGGAACCCTCGCGCAAAAACTCGGGATGAAAACAGACGCCGAAATCGATTCCGGGCTTTTTGCCGGAGGTCTCCATCAACGCGGGGACGAGCACACTATCGACAGTACCGGGCAATACGGTGCTGCGTAACACGACGAGGTGGTACGCGGGCTTAATGTGCAGCGCGCGGCCGATATCCTCGGCGACGCGCCGGACGAATCCCGTCTCGAGGCCGCCGGACGCGGTCGAGGGCGTGCCGACGCAAATCCAGGAAATGTCTGTCTCGGCCACAGCCTCCGCGGCATTTCGGGTCGCGCGGAAACGTTTCGATGCTGAAACCCCGGCGATCAGGGCATCGATTTTTTCCTCGACGATGGGGCTTTGGCCACGGTTTATCGCGGCGACTTTTTCGTCATCGACGTCGACGCCTATGACGGTGTGGCCCAACTCCGCCAGACATGCCCCCGAGACCGCCCCCACGTAGCCGAGTCCGAAGACGCTGATACGCGCCTTGTGCACTTCGTTCCCTCCATCCCTGGACATCAGCACGCAAACTGACCGAGTTAGCATGACAGAAGCATCGCGGCGAATTCCAAAGGGGGTTGGGTCGCGAGTCGTGTTGGCTCAGTTGCGAATGCAGGCTGGAAGCCTGCACTACAAAGACTTAGCCTTCACTACAAAGACTTAGCCCGCAACACAAACACTTAGCCTGCACTACAAAGACTCCACTAGCGGAAGAGCTTTCATACTTATTACGAAAAGTGTTGCGTATTTTGGGCGGTAATCAGCAGAGTTCCGTTGTGGGAAACAAGCCATTTGCCGGGTTTGCGGAGTGTGCGGGCGGGCTGAATCACGGGCTGGAAGCCCGTGCCACATTGCGGAACGGGGTGGCCGAGAATCACGGGCTGGAAGCCTGTGCCACGTTTCGGTGGGCGAGGGAGTAGAGGATTGGCAGTACGATGAGCGTGAGGACCGTCGATGTGAGGATGCCGCCGATTACGACGGTGGCGAGCGGGCGCTGGACTTCCGCGCCGATGCCGGTGGAGAGGGCCATAGGGAGGAAACCGGCGGCGTCGGTGACGGCCGTGGCGAGAACCGGGCGGAGGCGTTGTTTCGCGCCGGCGATCACCGCTTCGGAAATGGGCATGCCGTTTTCCAGGAACGCGCGGATGGCTTGAAGGAGGATTTGGCCGTTGAGCACCGCGACGCCGCAGAGCGCAATGAAACCGATCGCGGCGCTGACGCTGAGGGGGATATCGCGCCACCATAGCGCGGCGACTCCGCCGATGAATGCGAATGGAATGCCGGTGTAAATAATGACCACGTCGCGCAGGTTGCCGAGGCTGAGATAGAGGAGCGCGAAGATGAGACCCAGCACGACCGGGACGATGACGGCGAGCCGGGTGCGCGCGCGTTGCAGGTTTTCGAATTGGCCGCCCCAGTCGATGAGATAGGCGTTGGGCAGCGGGACCTGTGCGGCGATTTTGCTTTGGGCCTCGGCGACGAAGGAAGCGACGTCGCGGCCGCGCACGTTGACCTGTACGCGCATGACGCGGCGGCCCCATTCGCGATTGATCGTGGAGGGCATTTCGGATTCGCGAATCTC
>JBGTJY010000262.1:0-7675 GCA_041744855.1 Candidatus Hydrogenedentales bacterium | reverse complement strand
CAGCGTCGCATAGCCCACCGCAGTGAAGTACAACAAGTGATTGCCCTCGTGCGCGTTCTCTATCCGAAAACGGCCATCATCGTCCGACGGTACTGGCGAACCCGAATCGAAATACCCCGCCCCTTGCTCCGGTTGATCGCGCACCGAAACCCCCGAGAGCGGCGCCCGCGTCCGCGCATCGATCACGCGGCCCTCAATCGCCCCACGCCCGCGCATTCGAATATCGACGTCCGTCGTTCCAGGCGTGACGCCTGGCAGCGTCACCGTCGAATAATCGCGGTGTTCCACGACGAGGACGATCTCGGCTTGATCGACCCCGCGCAATTCGAAACGACCTGTCTCATCGGTCGACGGATACGATGAACCGTCGTAGCGGTTCGTAACCAGGGCACCGGCAATCGGCTGGCCCGCCATGTTCCGGACGCGGCCCTCCACGACCCATTCGAAAGCGCGGTCGAATACAAGCCGGACACCCGTGACCCTTTGTCCCTCCGCTACGTCGACGCGGAGTGCGCTTTGTGAGATGGCGCTACCGCTGCGGGTACTGAACGCGAATTGATACGAACCCGCCGCCAGATCGCCGACGATGAACCGCCCCGCGCTATCCGTCGGATTGCTCACGCCGCCGTACTGCCCGGCATTAGCGTTCGCACTCACCCGTACATTTGCAATCGGCCGACCAGCCGTATCGACGACGGTACCTTCAATTGAACCGGGATCGGTCAAGACCACTCGAAGGCCGAACACGTTTTCAGACCCAATTTCGATCGATTCCGAAATTGTCCCGCCGAATCCACGCTTGTATGCCGTGACCTGATAGGACGCACCTGGTTCCAATCCGGCCAGCAGAAACGATCCATCTTGGTCACTCGTCGCATAGTCATGATGTGTTCGGCCCGATGCGATGCGCCCGTACGATTGCACTTGCGCGCCTGCTACGGGCGCACCCGTCTTATCGACGACCTCTCCCGAGATTTGAATGCCTTTGGAGAGCACGAAATCTATATTCGGGATCTCGCCCGGGGCCCTCACAGACACCTGCCGCGCTTCCTGCTGCCACGATCCTCTGCCGTATCCGCTCACCAGGTTTACCGAGATCCCGTACTCCCCGGATGCAAGACCCTTGAACGCGTAGAAGCCGTCCGCCGCGGCCGTCGCTATGATCGCATCGCCGTAGATTTCGACGATCCGTTGCCCCCTCGCTACGAGCGTCGCCCCCGCGACGCCCTCGCCCGTATCCTTGTCCGTCACAAACCCCGACACGATGCCGCCAGGAAGCAACTTCACCCGTATTTGCGTTGCGTGATCCGTGATCCGAAGCGTCTCGCTCGCCGCGTCCACGATGTACACGTCGTCGATCACGTCGACGCGATACTCGCCCGCGCTCATGTTCTCGAAGGTAAAGCCGCCGTCTTCTCGCGTCGTGACCATGTTCCGGTGCAACGGCGCGGAGGGAAGCGTGATGAGCTCGATTCCCGCCGCGGGCTCTCCCGTTTCGGCGTACACGGCGACACCTTCCACCGACACGCCGGGTTCCAGCCGAAGTTCGACGTTGGTGTCGCCAACGGAAATGAAATCGCTGAACGCGATCGCGTATCCCTCTGCCGCCGCCACCAACCGGTACTCAATCGGCCTCGGCCGCACCTGCGCTTGATCGAGCAGAAAGCGGCCGTCCTCGTCCGTTGTCGCTTGGAAATAAAGGCCGCCCGCCGCCGATGCGGGGTTCGCACTTCCCGATTGACGCCACGAGTGGATGTACACCAGCGCGCCGGACACGGGCGCCCCTGCTGGGTCCAACACTACCCCGGCGATCGGGCCGGAGACGCGCAGTCCGATCTCCTCCTCCCACTCGGGATTTTTTCGCGACAAATCGATCGACGCCGTCCCTATCACATTCGGGCCGTGCGCGTGCACGAAAAAGTGGCCGAACGGCAAATTCGGAAAATCGAACGCCCCATCCGCGCCCGCCACGACGGAAAGCCGAAGCGCGTCATCCTTCGGCGCATCCAAGCGCTCCCAACTCACGTGATACAAATCGACCGTAAGCCGCGCCGGCATCGCCCCATCACCGGCCCTCACGCGACCGTATATCCGCCCCTCGACACTCTGCGGAGAAGCGGTTTCCGTCTCCGCGCCAGTCTCCTCGGGCTCATCGCGCTCCGGAAAAGCAAACGGCAACTCCGCCCGCCGCTCAACCGACGGCTCAGGAGGCGTCTCAATCCGTCGCTCGGCGATTTCGCCGGGCGCGGCTTCCGGGGCAACGTCCTCGCGTTCACGACTCGCCATCCACAGGGCGATCGCAATGACAGCCACCGCGATTCCACCGAGTACGAAGTAACGCACGTTCGTTTTCAACGCAGATGCTCCCGCACGAACTAATCATTCGCCCCACTACGAAAATAAATTCTCCACGAGCGCCCTCGTGCTGCTACGAAAATACTCCGCGGACTACCACCAACTGTCGTCCCCGCAGGCAGTAAGCGGGGACCTCTTTCGTCATCGTCATCGTCATCGAAATCATGAACTTTTCATCCTTTCAGGAAGAAGGCATCGCCTTCATGACAACTCGTAATTCGTAGTCGTAATCGCCGCCTACAGCCCGCAGCATTCAGTCCACGAAGTCCACCACGTCCACTCGGTCCACTACGTCCATACTTCCCATCATCCCCATCCATCCGTCGCATCAACGCTCCGGAAAATAATCCAACACCACCGTCTCCCCAGCCTCGACATACACCCCACCGTGAAGTCGCCCACTCCCATCATTAAAGCGAAACGTTATCGTGAGCGTTCCAACCGGCGCGTTCCCGATCTGGTAACTCCCATCCGATTCGATCTGCGTACCGGCAAGCTCCGTGCGGCCATCGGGAAACTCGAGCTGCGCCTCGACAGACCCTTCGACCGGCTCCCCATCGTCGCGATGAACCGTCCCCTCGATCGTCCCCGCGGCCAACACGAAATGAAAATCCGCGCTGACAGTCCGGCTGCCGTCAAGCTGCAGCCGCCGCGACTGCAGCCGCCGCAACTTGTCCGTCCACGCGTTCACGACGATCTCGCCGACAGGCACCCCATCGAGTGAGTAGAATCCGTTCTCGTCAGTGATTGCGCCAGCGTCAAAGCTAACGTTCATATTTGCGCTCACCACGTTAACTCTCTCCCCCGACGCCGGCTCGCCCTCGAACGTCACATAACCTTGAACAGTCCCGCCGCCGGTTAATCGAATTTCCACTTCGCTAACCCGGTTCGACTCGAGATTCACATTGATCGACCCCGATACGAATTCCTCGTGATATGCAGTCACGGTTAGCTCGCCGGGCGGTACCGCGGCCATACGGAACCGCCCGTCATCCCCCGTCGTCACGCGATCGCTGTTCACGTCTGTCTGATAGACAACCTGCGCTCCAGCGACGGGCCGCCCGGACGGATTCGTCACGACTCCCTCCAATATCGCCTCGCGCTCAAGCGCTATCGTGATGCCGCGAATCGTCTCGTTTTCCTCGACGCCCTCGACTCGATGCACCGCCATCGCGTAGCCCGCCGCGGTCGCAATCAACGAGTGGGCGCCCTCTTGCGCGTTCTCAATTCGGAAACGTCCCTCGTCGTTCGTGCGTTGCGCCGAGCGCTCGTCGAAATACCCAGCGCTCACGTCGGGTTGATCCCGCACCGAAACTTGTGAGAGCGGCCCCCGCGTGCGCGCATCGATCACGCGACCCTCGATCCTCCCGCGCCCGCGCATGCGAATATCGAGGCTCCTCGTGCCCGACGCAATTTCTTGCAGCATCACCGTCGAGTACTCCCGATGTTGAACCGTGAGCCCGTATTCACCCTCGGGGACGTCCAGTTCAAAACGCCCGCTCGCGTCAGTCGATGAAGCAATCGAGTCATTGTCCATGCGAGAAACCAGCGCTCCGACTATCGGCTGGCCAGACCCCGTTCTGACGCGTCCCGTCAATTCAAATTCGTCCGCGGGATCGAAAACGAGCCGGACACCCGTGACGATTTCGCCTTCGCTTAGCCCGACCGGCGAACGATCCAACTCGCCTGACGCGCCTCTGCCTTCGATTTCGAAATGGTAGGTCCCAGGCGCGAGGTTCTGAATTTCGAAGCCGCCATCCTCTCCCGTGGGTGCGATTCCCCGGGCAAACAGTTCAAGTTCAGGATCGCGTGCCTCCACTTGCACTTTCGATACGGGCCGCCCCGCTAGATCCACGACCTTGCCTTTGATGGACGCGCCCGGAAGGAGCGTCACGCGAAGATCGGTCACGCTCTCATCCGCGATCTCGACCACGTCGTAGGACCTTGCGAATCCGGTCTTGTACGCGCTCACGCGATAGGTCGTATCCGGCAGCAATCCGGCGATCTCGAACAACCCGCGGTTGTTTGCCACGGCGTAGCCAGAACTCCGCGTTCCCTGGCTTTGGCTATTCGCGCTGACATTCGCATGCGCCACCGGCGCGCCCGACTTGTCCACAACCTGTCCCCGAACTTGCAGGCCCTTCGAAAATTGAAAGTCAACGTTCGGAACTTCGCCCGGCGCCAGCACGGAAACGCGTTGCAAATTGTTCTCGCTCGAGGATTTCCATCCGTAACCCTCGACCGACCTGACCGAAATGTCGTACTCGTCCGACGCCAGCCCCTTAATGGCATAGTAGCCATCGACCGTAGTTTTGACCTCGACGTCCACGAAAACGTCTTTCGGCCGCTGCCCGGTCGACACCAACGTCACGCCCGCGATGCCCTCGCCCGTGTCCGCATCCGTCACGAACCCCGAGACGATCCCGCCCGGAACCAACTCCACGCGCAGGCCGCTCGTCGGGCCGCGTCCGGAAATCTCAAACGTCGCGCTCGCGGCATCGGTGATGTACACGTCATCGATCGCGTCGACGCGATACTGCCCCGCGCCCATGCCCTGGAACGTAAAACTCCCATCGTCCGCCGTGATCACTTGGCTCCGATGCAATTGCGCGGTGGGAAACGTGATGAGCTCGATCCCCGCCGCGGGCTTGCCCGAATCCGCGAACACCGCAACGCCGCTCGCGGTGGATCCGTATTCGAGCCGAAACACCACGTTCATATCGCGCGGCGAAACCCAATCGCTGATCGCCAGCGCATAGCCCTCCGCCGCCGCCACCAATTTGTATTCACGAGGCCTCGGACGCACCTGCCCCTCGTCGAGCCGGAACCGCCCATCGTCCCCCGTCGTCGCGCGAAAATAAAGCGAACCCGCCGGCGCCACCGGAAACACCGTGCCCTCGTGACGCCGCGAATGCAGGTACACCAGCGCGCCGGAAACGGGTTGCCCCGCCGGGTCCAACACCACCCCCGCAATCGGCCCCGACACATACAGCGGGATCGGCTCTTCCCACACTGGCGCCGCGCGCGTCAATTCCAACAGCGCGGTCCCAATCACATCGGGCGCATACACATGCACGAAGTAGTGCCCAAGCGGCAAGTCCGGGAAGTCGAATGCGCCATCCGGACCCGTCGCAATCGACGCCCGCAGTCCCTCCTCCTTCGGCTCGTCCAACCGTCCCCACGTGATGTGATACAAGTCGATGGTAAGCGTGGCGGGCCGCTCCGCTTCCGCCGTCACGCCGCGCCCCGAAATCCGCCCGTCGCCCGTCTCCAACGGCTTTGGCTCCGCCGCCTCAGCAGGCGCTTCGCGCTCCCCGCGATCCGGAAGCACAAACGGCAACTCGCCCCGCCGCGCAACGTAGGGCTCCGGTTCCGCCGATTCCGAAACCCACTCAGGGGCCGCCACATCCGGAACCACCTCCGGCCCGGGATCCCAAAACAGCCACACAAACAAAAAGATCGCCACGGCGATCCCTGCCATCGCGAGATAACGCACTCTGCCGCCCATCGCAGTAGCTCCGGATAATCTCGAAAACGCTCCGTCTTAGTAACAGCAGCCATCCTCGCAAACGCAAGGCGCACATTGCCGAAACGCGCCAACTCGGAAAGTCTTCAACTCACGCGCCGCAAAGTTCGATTTTCTTAGTCAATATCTGCGTCCATCTGTGCGCAATCCGCGTTCATCTGTGGTGAATTTTTCTTTGGT
The DNA here is from genome assembly GCA_041744855.1 of Candidatus Hydrogenedentales bacterium. Lineage (GTDB taxonomy): Bacteria > Hydrogenedentota > Hydrogenedentia > Hydrogenedentales > JBGTJY01. The sequence continues at coordinate 1,614 of JBGTJY010000262.1, read as the reverse complement.
TAAACAGGGTTACTCAGGATGCGAATCGAACACCACCGTCTCTCCGTCTCCAACTTCCAACGGCTGAGTATGGGTTCTCGACTCCATTCGCGCGTCGTACACCTTGATATTCACCGGACCCGCCGGCACGTTCTCCAGCCGGTAGCGCCCGTCCTCGCCCGACCTCGTACGGACCGATTCCGAATGGCCGTCGCCCAGCTCAAACTCCGCGACGATGTTCGCAGAAACCGGTTGCCCGTCTTCCCCAAAAATCGTGCCCTCGATCGCCCGATTGTTCGCAGCGAACACGAAATCGACCTGCACCGTCTCGCCGCTCCTCACGCGGACGGCGTAGCTTTTCACCCACTCATACCTTCCGATTTGGGCCTGGATGGATATTTCCCCGTCGGGCATTCCAGGGATCGAGTAGAGCCCATTTTCATCCGTGACAATGCGATCTCGGAACAGGCGCGGATCCCCTTCGCGGCTCCGTACGTTTAGCGTCAGCCCTACCCCCGGTTGGCCGTCAACCGTGACGCGCCCCTCGACGGTCCCGCTCCTCAGGCGAATCTCCACTTCGCTGGCCGACGTTAGTTTGACCTTCACGGAGCCCGTTCCAAAGTCCCGATGATGCCCCGTGACCAATACTTCGCCGGGTTCCAACGCATCGATCCGAAATCTTCCGTCCATCTCCGTAGTCGCGTGCGCGAGCTTATCCCAATAGGATTCCGGCGCGTCTCCCACGAACACCGCGGCCCCCGCGACGGGTTCGCCGGCCAAGTTCGTCACGATCCCTTCCAGGATTGCTTCAGGCTCGAGCGCGATTACGACATCGCGGCGCAATTCATCTTGCTCCAAGCTTTCGACGGGATGCTGAACATTGCCGAAACCCGTCGCGCTGACGAACAGGATTTGGTCGGGAATCTCCACTGACTCGAGGAGGAACGCGCCGTTCTCGTCCGAATACAACTTGCCCTTCTGCTGAATGTCATTGTTGGACGACTCGGTTGTACTGCGATTCCACAGCGAAAACTCCCGGAGCGGTTCGCGCGTCCGCGCATCGATCACGCGGCCTTCGATCGATGCGCGCCCTCGGAGCACAAAATTCGCGTCGGTCGCACCCGGTTGGGCCTCGTTCAAGTATTCGCGAGAGTATCGCGCGTGGGTCGCTTGCAGGTCGATTGGACCCGGCTTACCAAACGGCAAATCAACGTTGAGCACGTAGCGACCGTTCGCATCCGACACTGCTTGAAGCATGTCCCAATTGGCGGGCGAGACGCGCGCGCCGGGAATGGGTTGGCCCGCCTCCTCGGTCACGCGGCCCGCAATGGTGAATGCCTCGGGCTTATCGAAGATCAGGCGTACGCCCGTGGCGTGCTCTCCGTCCTCCAACACCAAGTCCGGGTTGACACCATTTCCTCCGCCGCTCCAGTTGCTCCCCTTGACACCGAGCATAAACTGGTAAATGCCCCCCGAGAGATCCGGAACCAAAAACTTGCCATCATCGCCGGTCGCTTCGGAGCGATTGAGCCTGCCGCCCCTCGGTTCGGTATGCACCGAAACATGAATGTCTCGCACGGGTTTTCCGGAACGATCCACAACCGTACCGCTGACCGATCCCGCAACCGCCAACTC
>JBGTJY010000261.1:0-6304 GCA_041744855.1 Candidatus Hydrogenedentales bacterium | reverse complement strand
TACGCGCCGACGTAGTATTTGTCGAGCCGCGTGACTGTGTTGCACATGTGATTCAACCACGTGAATTTGCGGTCAGGATTGTGAAATTCCTTGACGGTGTATTGGATCGTCTTGAGCCAAAGAACATCGGCCACGATGCTGCCGAGTCCCGCCGTGAAATGCGTCATCAGCTTTTCGTTCGGGAGATACAGCATCTCCTCCTCGCTTATGTCCGAACGAATCGCGTCGATTTTTCGCTGAAAGACACCGCACACCGACAACGAAACGACAACGGCCACCGAGACAGCCAGGATCTTTCGATAGGACATCGCTTAGACATCCTTGTCTTCGAAAGCGATCGCCGCGAGAAAGAGAAGCATGCTTGTGTACAAGGCGCCGTACAGGACCGCCCAGGCGACGTAGGTCCCGCGCACGGCGACACCGTTCGCGGCTTCTGACCAAATATCGAAATTCGACAGGTTGGGCATCAGGTAATACACGATTTCGAGCAGTTGCTTCGCGATCGTGCCGTCGAAGTGCGCGGGCAGGTCGACGAGAATGCCCGTCGCGTGGCCGAGGATGTAGCACGAGAATACGATGATCGCGCCGAGTATGGGCGACGTCATTGAAGACAATAGGACGGAAAACGCGGTAATGAGGAGCAGCTTGCAGTAGATAAGAAAGATGGCTTCGAAAAACGTGATCGTGACCGCGCCGCCGAGGACATAAATGTAGACGCCGGCGACGACCGCCATCACCCCTGTCACCACGCCAATCAGCATGGCCAGTCCGCAATATTTCCCGAGAATGAACTCGTAGCGCCGCATGGGGCGGCTCAGGATCGTGTAGATCGTGCGCTTGTCTACTTCTTTATAGACGAGGCTCGTGCCCACGAAAATGGCTATCAGCGCGCCGAATACCGACACCGACGCGAGGCAGATGTTCATCACGATCTTGTCGTCCTGCCCGATACTGATCCAGCCGATCGCCTTCGAGCCCAGGATCGAAGTGCCGGCGAAGAGGAGCAGCACGTAGAGCACCTTGTCGCGGATCGCTTCACGGTAAGTGTTGAGCGCTACGGCCAGCACTTTCATACGATGGACTCTTTCTTCTGCTTCGCCGCTTCTTTCTGCGAAAAGTAGTTCCGCGTCTCATTGCGGAGGAAGTAGTCTTCGAGCGACTCTTTGATGGGCAAAAACTCGACGAGCCTTGCGCCTTCGTCGAGCATGCGTTTGACGGCGAAATTCGCCGAGGCGGTGTCGGCGAAGTAAAAGTGCATGCCCGCTTCCGAGTCGCGCCGTTTCAACACGCTGAACGAAATCTCTTCGCGCATGTACTCGGGAACACCCTGGACGATCACCTCGACTTCGTTCACGCGTTGTCCGAGTAGCTCGTCGATGCGGCCCTGAACCGTCAGGCGACCATCGGTCAGGATTCCGACGCGATCGCAAATTTGCTCGACGTCACCGAGCACGTGAGAACTGAAAAAAATCGTCTTGCCGGCGTCGCGCAACATCAGAATCAACTCGCGAATTCGGCGGCGGCCCGTGGGGTCGAGTCCGGACATCGGCTCATCGAGGATCAACAGTTTCGGATCGCCGACCAACGCCACCGCGAAGCCGAGGCGTTGCCGCATCCCTTTGGAGAATCCGCGCACGCGTTGGTTCGCGATGGATCGCAGGTCCAGCAAGTCGGAGAGTTTGTCCCACTCCTGCGCTCGTTGCTTTTTGCTTAGGCCTTCGAGCTGGCCGTAGAAATCCAGCGTCTCTTTGGGCGTGAGATATTCGTAGAAGTACGGATTCTCGGGCAGATATCCCATGAGCTTTCGTGCGGCGGGAACGCGCACGTCGATTCCGCCTACCAGCGCACGGCCGCGTGTCGGCCGGAGCAGGCCGCAAAGGATTTTGATCGTCGTCGTCTTACCAGCGCCGTTCTGGCCTAAAAAACCGAAAATCTCGTTCGCCGAGATCGTGAGATTAAGGCCTTCGATCGAACGGACGATGCGTCGAGAAAAGCTCGTGCGATAGTCTTTCGCAAGATCGTGCGTCTCAATGACGTACACGGATCTTCCCCCCGTCCCCGGTGTTGCCCCCAGTCGTAGGCTAGCCGTCCCTGCGGGACGGACACAGCACTCCCCGCTTAGTATATTTCTCTAAAGTGCGGGAAAAGTCAAATGCCGTTTTACAAAGTCGTTATGTTTCAAGGGGTTGCGACGGATATCCGCGTTTTCATTCGATTGAATCCCCGCCTGGCGGACGTGTACGATCCCGCATTCCGTGACCCTACGGCGCGGAGCGAAATCTCTCGAATGGGGTTCTCTAAATGAATGCCTTCGGAAAAGATATTCCTGCGGAAGCCATTAGCATCTTCTCCGACACGTCCTCGAAATTCGACGCGCTGGAGACGATGATCGATTGCCTGATGCAAACGGGAATGGTGACCGATCGCGAGGCGTTGCGCACGGCGCTATTCGAGCGCGAGTCGATTCGGAGTACGGGGTTTCGATCGGTTGCCATTCCGCATGTCCGGATTGACGAAATTCTGGAACCGACCATCGGCGTCGGCATCAGCAAAGCGGGAATCGATTTCGAATCGCTCGACAATGAGCCGGTCCACATCGTCGTGTTGTTCGCCATGCCTTCCGGATCGGACAAGGAATACCTCGGCCTGCTCGCCCAAGTGATGATGTCGCTGCGGACGCCCGGATTCAATGAGAGACTGCTAAACTGCACCACGCCGCAGCAAGTGGCGGCCGTGTTGAACGAACACAGCGCCTAAGGCGCATTGATCCTGCTGGATGCTGCGTAAAGCGCCCCTTCACCGGCGCGAGTGCCCACGGAGACGCCGATGATTCGCGACCCTGCGCTTGGATTCGTCGCGCTCGCCGTGGGGTTGGGCGCGCTGGCCGTGCTGGATTGGCACGAGTCCGCCGGGCTCGAACGGGAAACCTGGACGAAAGCGCTGCTCGTGCCCGAGGGGGAGCCGCTCTGGGACGGCGCGATGCCCGTCCGCGCGGCGCGCATTCCGCTCTCGAATTTTCCCAGCATCGAGCGCGCGAAGAGCGATATGCAGCGAGCCGGCGCGGATGCAATGATCGAGGAATTCGGCCTCGAAAAAACGGAACGCATCATCGCGATCGACACGCCCGATTCGACGTTTGTGGAATTGCTCGAATGGGGCAGCCTGCCCACGCGCGGCGAACCCGAGGTACTCGCCGGCGTCATGACGCGTCTCAACGACTTCGAGATTGGTGAGACGAGTTTTCGCGTCGTCGGCGGTTTGAAACGGACTGCCGGCGGCCTGCACTTTTCCTACGTGCTGCCGCGCGATGCGAATGCAGCCTACATCGATGAAACGTGGACCTCGGGCTGGCTCGACCAAGACGGCATCACCAAGTTTTCGGAGCTGGAACCTGAGGACGACGCACTGGAAGAAATGCCGGTCGTGGGCGGGATGATTCCCATCGAGCGCTGGCGATCGATCGCGATCGTCGTTGCGCTGATCCTTGTCGCGATCGGCGGCGCCCTGGTTCAGCTACGCCTGTTCGCGCGGCTACAAGGCCGAAAGGCCGGCGTGCTTTCCAGCGGCTTCGCGGCAATTGCACAAGCGCGCGCCGGGCTCGTTCTGCTGCACCTCTTGCTGTACGGGGTTGTTTTCGGCGCGATGTTTCTCGCCATCGGCAAGCCGGTCATTCATCTCTATCTTGCGGAGATTGTTGCGCGGGAGTTTACCGAAGGCGGATTGAAGCATGTCGGCAACGCATATTTCTCGGGGAACATCCCGCTTGCGGCCTTGATGACCTTCGGCAACAATTTCGTACTGCAAACTGTCGCGTTCACCGTGCTTCCCTCGCTGCTCATTCCGTTCTGGGGGGTGTTCAAATCCGCGATCAGTTTCGGCGTTGCGGGTTTGGCATTGGCGCCGATTTGGGCCGGCAACGCCTCGCGGTTCGTGTATCACTCGATCACGATGACGCTCGAGCTCGAGGCGTATGTTCTCGCCACCTACGGCGTATGTCTCTTCGCCGTGGCCGTGATCCACAGCGTCTTTCGCGACGATGCAAAGACGAGCATTTTTCAGAGCCTAAAGATCGCCGGCAGTCTCACCGTGCTTTCGGGCCTCATGCTCGCCGTAGCCGCCGTGTACGAAGCTGTGACCCTGATCATGTTGGGGTAGTCGTTGCGTGATTTCGCGACCGGCCCGACGATCGCGTCTATTTTCCGCCCGAGTTTCGCGAACGGAAAACTGGCGGCGTGGCTGACTGGGCGGTTGCCCTAGCTCGCTTAGCTCAGCGCAGCGTCGTGCCGATCACGTTGGACTGCAAACCAGCGGGCAGACTCGCGGTGCTGCCGGTGCGATAGCCCGCGAGATCGAGCGCGACGTGCTTGTACCCCGCGGCCACGAGTTCGTCGACGATGCGTTCGCGAATTTCCGGATCGAGGATGCGCTCAAAATCCGCGCCGTCGATCTCGATTCGACACACATCGCCGTGGTGGCGCGCGCGGTATTGGTAGAAGCCCATCGCTTTCAGCGTCTCTTCCGCCGTTTCGACTTTGCGAATGTCCTCAATCGTAACGCGGGTGCCCGTTGGGAATCGGCTCGAAAGACATGCAAACGAGGCCTTGCCGGCGGTCGGCAGATTGCGGCGCGCGCTCAGGTAGCGAATCTCGTCCTTGTGCAACTCCGCCAGTTGCAGCGGCGCGACGACTTCGAATTCCTGCGCGGCGACGTGACCCAGGCGCGTCGGGTCGAACGCGTCATCGGCCATCGCGCCGTACGCCAGCACTTTGACGCCATGCTGCATTGCGTAGTCCGACATGTTGCTGAACAGTTCCGACTTGCAGAAGTAGCAGCGCGTGCCATCGTTGACGAGATAGCGTTCATTGTCGAACTCGTGAGTATGCACGATGCGCAGATTCCAGTTTCGCCGTTTCGCGATTGTTTTCGCGTCGGCGAGTTCGGAGCGCGGAATGCTCGGCGAATCGGCGATGATCATCGACGCGTTCGATCCCAAGACTTCATGCGCGACATCGCAGAGATACGCTGAATCGACGCCGCCTGAATAGCCGATCGCGATGCTGGGATAGCCGCGAAGAATCTCGCGCAGACGCGCTTCTTTGGTCTCGCAGGTCTGTTCGAATGCGGCATTCATGGGGCCGACAACTCCGCCACCTGGGGCCGGTGCACGAGCTGAGACGACTGGGACACATCGCCGTACAACACGCCCCGCGATCCGGAGCGCAAAATCACGTTCGCGACGCGGTTTTCCAGTATAGCATCGGAGCGCACGGCGGCTCGAACGTAGTTTTCCGTGTAGCCCGTCCAGTATCCCGAGTCTTCCTGTTCGAATAGTACGGGCAGGGTGCGCCCGACGTGCAGTGCCGTGAAGGCCGCCTGCTTGTCCGCGCTGATCTGCCGAGTACGCGCGCTGCGTTCGTTCGCGATCGCGGGCGGAACGCGATCGGACATACGCGCCGCGGCGGTGCCGTCCCGAGGGGAGAATTTGAACACGTGCGCATACGCGATCGGGCAGTCGCGCAAAATCGCGCAAGTGTCATCGAAATCCGCGTCGGTCTCGCCGGGCATGCCGATCATCACGTCGGTCCCAATGCAGATATCCGGGACGGTATCCGCGGCGTGTTCGACGAATGCGAAATAGTCCGCGCGCGTGTACTTGCGCCGCATCCGCTGCAACACGGCATCCGAGCCCGATTGCAGCGGAATGTGCAAATGCGGCACGAGACGATGTTCCGGATCGCGCATGCGATCGAGAATGCCCTCGGGAATCGTTGTCGGTTCGATGCTGCTGATGCGAATGCGAGCGAGCGACGGAATCTCGTTCAGCGCATCCACGACGGCCACGAGCGTCCGACCGCTGTGTTCGTAGGTGCCGATGTTGACGCCCGTCAGCACCAATTCCTTTGCGCTGCGCGAGACGAGCGCATGCGCCTCCGCCATCAGGTCATCGAACTCGCGGCTGCGCGCGCGGCCCCGCGCGAACGGAATCACGCAGAAGGTGCACATGAAATCGCAGCCGTCCTGAATTTTGAGGTTTGCCCGCTTCGTAAATTCCGTCGTGCCCGCCGCTTCGATCGTGAAATCGTCACGGTCAATCCGATCGCGCACAACCAACGGTCGCGTGAATTTCCCGGCTTGCGCATAATCGAGTACGTTCAGCTTCTCTTGATTGCCGACGATCAAGTCCACACCGTCGATTTTTGACAACGCCTCCGCGCCCATCTGCGAGTAGCACCCGATGACCGCAACAAAGGCCTCCGGATTGCGCCGGATAAACCCACGCACCGCCTTGCGCGATTTCGCGTCC
>JBGTJY010000260.1:0-2612 GCA_041744855.1 Candidatus Hydrogenedentales bacterium | reverse complement strand
GTTCGAAGACGCGTTCGAAGATGCATTCGAAGGCATCGGCGAATCCTTCGAGGAACTATTCGAATCGCTCGAAGAACGCTACGAGGCGCACGAAGCCAAGAAGGCCGCCGGTGAAACGTCTGCGTCCGAAGATGCCCCCATCGCGACGGAAACGGAAGAACAATAGTCCTCGTTACGGCGACACGACAGCCTTCATCACCCCGTCCCCGTAGTCAGTCACGAGATCGAACGCCCGCTGCGTCTCGTCGAGGCCGAATCGGTGCGTCACCATGAACCCCGCATCGATCTGACGCGACGCCATCATGTCCAGACAACGCCGCGTGCAGTCGTTCTGCCGCCGCACGTTCTGAAAACGGATTTCTTTCCTCCGCATGCGATCGATCGGAAACGAAATGCGATCCTCCGCTGGAATGCCGATCATCAGCAACGTCCCGCCGGGCTTGAGCAGTTCGATCGCCTGATCGACCGCCGCCTGCTGACCGCAACATTCGAAAACGTAATCAAGCAACAACGGCTCGCGCTCGACGATCTCCGCCGTTGTATCCTCGGCGGTAGTGTCGCCCGCCCAGTCCGCGCCCGCATGCATCGCCATCGCGCCCCGATACGCAATCGGATCGGTTGCATAAATCCGTTCCGCACCCAACGCACGCGCCGGCAAAATCACGCTCAACCCGATCGGTCCGCAGCCCAACACGCCAATCCGCTTCCCCTTCAAATCCCCCGCCAGCGCGCACGCATACAGACCAATCGACAACGGCTCGCTCAACACCCCGTCCTCGAAAGACTGGTGCTCCTCAAGCCGAAAGCAACTCCCCGCCGGCATGACGATAAATTCGGAAAGACTGCCTTCCGCCTGACCAGGACATCCCAGAAATCGCAGCTTCCGGCAGGTATGCGCCCGCCCGCCGAGACACTGATCGCAGCCGCCACAGGGCATCGCAGGATCGATCGCAACCCGATCGCCGACGCGCAACTCCGACACCCCAGCCCCAACCTCGCGCACAACCCCCGCGCACTCGTGTCCAACCGTAAACGGATACGAAACAACCTGCTCACCAATCCGCCCATGCGTGTAGTAATGAACATCGGAACCGCATACGCCGACGGCTTTGATTTCTACGATGACTTCACGGGGATCGGAAACAACCGGATCCGGCACGTCGAACGGATCCATCCGGCGACTCCCGGTTAGGCGAAACGCCTTCATACTTGTAACGCCGCTTTCCAAGCGGCGAGTGCGTCCGCCCTTCGGGGCGAATACTGTGCGCGCCATTTACTTCGCATGTTCCGCCGGCATCACGCCCACGCGATGCGTCCCAAATCCAATATCAATCGGCGCATACTCACCCACATACGTGACATCCGCCCGCGCCGGAATCGCATCCTCCATCCCGAGCGCCCAATAGCACGCATTCACCAGCAATCGCCGCACGCCCTCGCTCTTGAAATCGTACGAATGCCCCATCGTCGTCGTGAACACGCGCGCGGTCTTGCCCGATTCCCCGGTATAGGTCTTAATCCACGCGACCGGCACTAACTCTTTCCCCGGCGCAGGCGCATCGTCCGGCTTCATCCCGCTGAGCACCTGCCCCATCACAATCGGCGTCGCGTCGCCCTCGAGCGTCGTGATTCCATAGACGTCCGACGCGCCCCATATGTCCTCGCAGCCGCGCACGATCGCATGGTCCCGCATTCCCTCCGCAATCACCCCGCGCGTACTCTCGACGTTGTGTTTCCCATAATGATTCACCCAAGTCTCGCCCAACACCTGCCGCCCATAGCCGCCCTTGAATTCAGCGTTGTTCCACGAATACTTCGCGTACGGACTGCCCGGATTCTTGTAGAAGAACGCATGCGTCGCCGTGCGAATGCCGATAATCGGTTTCCCCGAATTCGTGTAGTCGATGATGTGCTTCATCTGATCGTCCGGCAGTTCCCGGAAACGCGTGAACAGGATCATCAAGTCGGCCGATTCGAGCGCCTCCAGCCCCGGAATGTTGTTCTGAAAGCTCGGGTCAATTGCGCCGGTCTTCGGATCGATCGCGAACAGCAACGTCACCTTGAATCCGTGCCGCGTCGCGAGAATCTTCGCCATCTGCGGCATGGACTCCTCCGAGCGATACTCATCGTCTCCGGTCGCGATGACGATGTGCTTGCCCGCGCCCGCGCCCTCCCCGCCCTCATGCACAACCCACGCATCCGCCCCAAAAGCCGAAGCAACCAACACCAACCCAGCCGCGATCGCAATCATTCTTCCCATGACTCCCATAATTCCCTTACCTCGCATTCCGCCGCGCCGAATCCCGCGCGATCGATTCCGATGATATCAGACCCCTCCATTTCTGCTAACATGCGAATCTTCATTCAGAAGGAGATCCTGCGCCATGTTCCACCCGCGACGAATCGGCCACTTCACCGCCATCCCAGTATTTTCCCTCGCGTTACTTTCTAGTCTCGCCGCAGCCCAAGCCGTCAAAGGCGAAATCCCCGCCGACGCCGCGCCCCCCGCGCTGACCTACCACGGCCTCATCCCCGGTCTGCACACCGCCAAAGAAGTCCGGGAAGCGATCGGCGAGCCGTTCTTCGCTGCGCGTTGGTACAGCTACAAGATG
>JBGTJY010000259.1:0-3754 GCA_041744855.1 Candidatus Hydrogenedentales bacterium | reverse complement strand
CGCCAAACCATGCCCAACGAAGTGTTCAATCTCGGCATCGGACCCATCGTCGTCCTCGTCGTGTATCTATTCGTGATGGTAGGCATTGGTTGGCTGGGGAAAATTCGCCGCGAAGGAAATTCGCTCACCGATTTCTATCTCGCGGGTTCGGGCTTCGGCCTGTTCGTGCTATTCCTGACGATGTTCGCGACGCAATACAGCGGGAACACGCTGCTGGGATTCGCGGGCCGCAGCTATCGCCAAGGCGGCGGCTACGTGGTCAGCGTGCTCTTCATGATCCTCGCGATCACCGTGATCACGCTCTATGCGCCACGGCTCTATCGGCTCTCGCGGACCTTCGGCTACATCACGCCGACGGATTTCATTTATCACCGCTTCGGTTCGCACGCGCTGCGGGTCGTCTGCACCTTGCTCATGAGTTGGGGTCTCGCGAATTATCTGCTCGAACAACTCGTCGCGATGGGACACGCGGTCGAGGGATTGTCGGGCGGGCGAATCGGATTCATGACCGGCGTCGTGGTGCTCGTGATCGTCATGCTCGTCTACGAATCGCTCGGCGGCATGCGCTCCGTCGCGTGGACCGATGCGATTCAAGGGACGCTCTTGTTCGGCGGATGCATGTGCATCCTCTACATTCTTCTAACGAGCGAAGGCGGGCTGCCCGCGGCCGGAGATATCATTCGCGAGCGCGAGCCGGAGAAGTTACAAGTGCCGGATGCGGCGGGTTTGCGGTCGTGGGTGAGCACGATTTTGCTGCTCGGTTTCGGCGTCGCGGTGTATCCGCATGCGATTCAGCGCGTGTTCGCCGCGCGCAAACTGAAGTCGCTGCGAATTACGCTGGCCGGCATGGCGTTCATGCCGTTCTTCGCGACGTTGCTGGCGTTTCTCCTCGGGTTCGTGGCGCTGAGCCGTTTCGAAGGCCTCAGCACACTCGAGAGCGACCAGGTCACGTTGTACATGCTGCGCGACATCGTCGACGTGCATCCCTTCGCGTATTGGCTCGTTGTGCTGGTCTTCGTCGCGCTGGTGGCGGCGATCATGTCGACGTCCGATTCGGCGTTGCTGTCGCTCCAGTCGATGCTCATCAAGGACATCTACAAGCCCTACTTCAATCGCGACGCCGAACCAAGGCAACTCTTGCGAATCGGGAAAGTTTCCGGTTGGGCGCTAATGGCGTTGCTCGTCACGTTTTCTTGGGTCTCGCTCAAAACGGAAAGTTCGATCTGGCTGCTGATACAACTCAAGCTCGAGTTCATGGTGCAGATTTCGCCTGTGTTTTTACTCGGACTCTTCTGGCGCAAATTGACCGCGGGGCCCGTGCTGCTGGGCGTGTGCACCGGCACGGCGATCACGTTGGTGGTGTGGGTCGGATCGATGGCCGGACTGTGGAGCGCGGAGGCGCGATCGCCATGGGGCATCAGCGCGGGCGTGTGGGGGCTTGCGGCGAACTACGCAATTTGCATCGTGGGGGGGTTGCTGGCACCGGGACCGAGCATGGTGCGCGGGGTCGCCGTGCAGAAAGGCGAATCTTAGGGGAGCCCGCGAGACGCCGCGGAAGCCTGGGTTTTCGGAGTCGATCCAAGCGGAGCTTTTGGTGCAAGCACGTTCCCGAATAGAAATTCGGGAACGAGGCGGCCTGCTTACATATAACGGGCGTCGGGGTGGAAGGAGACCACTGCCGCAGTCGTTCCCGTGGGGAAGAATTCGCCGGCGTCGGTGATTTGCACACCGATGCGGTCGCGGGCCTCGAGTAGCGCGTGGAGCTTCTGGTTGTTGAGAATGTTCGTGATCGCGGGGTAGCCGGGGGACCAGCGGCGTCCGCGTTTTTGACCTGCGAAACCGAGACGCTGTTTGAGTTCTTCGTGGAGAAATTCGGCGAGGTCTTCCGCGAGACGATCGGAGAGGCCTTGTAAAAATAGCGCGGATTCCGAATCGCCTTGATCCTTGAACGCTTTCAATTGCGCGTCGATTTGCGAGCCGGTCGAGGAGATTTGCAGACCAACCGCGTCGAATTCGCCGGAGCCCACGGGCCGGAAATATTGCGCGCCGCTGAGCACGTCGTCCTTATCGGCGCCGATAACGGGCGTAAAATCGAAACGGCAGAGTTCGCGCGCGCGATCCACCACGTCATACACGATGACGTCGTCGCCCTCCGACTGACAGGGGAAAACGGCAACAACGCCCTGTGGCTGCAGCCAGCCGTTTGCGTCGGCGCGATGCGTCCAATCGTGGAAGAGCTGCTCGAGCACGGCTTCGTCGACGTTCTTTTTCGCATGACTCGACTTCGCGCCAAACTTCCAATTCAGCGAGAATAGGTTGCGCTTGTCGATGTGCGGACGGAAACCAATCAGCGAGTGGCGAATCGTCTGCGGCGCGAAATACGGCGATGCGGGCAGCGTGTGTTTGTCGAACGAGACGTCTCGCCGCGGCAGCGTGCGCAGCAACGTCTCGTCTTCCGATTTGCGGCGTTGTGCACGCTCGAATCGGCCGACAAGCTTGGCGCGGTTTTTCGCGAGCAGCTTCGGCACGTCTTTCGTGGTCAAGATCTCGTTCATCACATTCACGCCGTCCATCGCCGTCGGGCAATAGAATACGTTGGCGCGCATGTGGTCGGGATCGTCATCGCCCGCGAGCGCGACGTACGCGGCGTGACGATCGCTCACCGGCGCGCCGCCGATGAGCACCGTCGTATCGGCGAGGCCTTGCTCGTTCATCATGCGCGCGACCGTGATCATGTGGTTCGACGTTTGGACGAGCAACGCCGACATGCCGATCGCGTCGGCATTGTATTCCTTCGCCGCGTCAATGTAGCCCTGCAGCGGCGTCATCACGCCGAGATCGATTACGCGATAGCCGTAGTTTTCAAAAAGAGTCTTCGCGAGGTCTTTCCCAATCGAGTGCACGTCCTGGTAGACCGTACCTATCACGATGACGCCCTTGTACGCGATTTCCTTGTGAATATCGCGGCCCGACTTGACCTTCATGTACTCCTCGAGAAAGCCCATGACCTGCTTCATCACGTCGGCCGATTTGAGGAGATGCGGCAGCGACACCTCGCCTTGCGCGAAGCCGTCGCCGAGTTCTTTCATCGCGCCCATCAGGTGTTCGTTGATGAATTCGAGCGGGTCGTGACGCTTCACGATTTCCGCCGCTTGCAGCACAATGCGATCGGCGTACGCGTACGAGTGCCCGCCGATCTCGATCGTCCCCTGCACGCGTTCCTTGTAGCCGTCGACCACTTTGCGGCAGATCGCTTCCTCGACGGATAGGTCGTCGTAAGACGTGCGCTTCTCGGTCGTCTGACCCTGCTTGCGCTCGGCGATGCGTTCGAGTTCTTCGAATGCGTCCAGGTCGCGCTCGAGGATGGCGCGTTTCGCGAGCGCGTAATCGTGCGGATCGAGATCGCGCACGAACACGTAGTGATTCGGATTGACGATCGCCGCGTCGAGCCCGCGCTTGCGGCCTTCATCGAGCCAAACCGAGGTGAGCACCTTGCGCATGTACGGTTTTTTCGCGAGACCGTTCGTGAGATTTCCGACGCCGCAAACGGTGCGGAGATCAGGGTGGATCGCTTTGATAAGCGGAATCGCCTCGAGGGATTCCAGCGCGAAGTTCATCCCAGGTTCGGATTCGCTGCCGAGTGGAAACACGTTCATGTCGATGTAGAGCGCGCCGGGCTTCACGCCGTGTTTCGCTGCATTGTCGACGAGGCGTCGCGCGTGGTCAGCCTTGTCTTCGCGCGTCGCCGCGGGGC
>JBGTJY010000258.1:0-4007 GCA_041744855.1 Candidatus Hydrogenedentales bacterium | reverse complement strand
CCATGCCGCGCACGCTCGATCCGCCCTCGGCAGTAACCGAGCGCGGCCTCGACTTCTGCCGGACCACGCGCTTGCTCGCGAACGCGACGCGAAAGTTGCGCGCCCGGTTTAGCCTCGTCACCGATTTCGCGCGCTTCTATTTCTACGATGTGCAGACGGACGAACTGCTGCTCCACGCGGACAGCGTAGAAGGTTTTACCCGCGAGTTGGCGCCGGTGCTCACGCGCGCTGCCGTCGATCGCGGCGCAATCCAGGAAATCCGCCGCAGCCCGCGCAGCACGACCGCGCGTCAACTCCGCCAATGGTGCGGCTATTGGGCCGACACCTTGACACAGCGCTGCAGCGAACACGAAGAACACGCCTTCCTCATCATGGACCGCCTGTTCGTGTTGCGCGCGCTCTACGATCACGACGTGACCCGCGCGCAGAGTTGGCGTTTGCGGCCGCGCTACGCGCAGGTGATCGAGTTGGCCTTCGGTCCCAATCAACAACAGGCCTGCAAAGCGCTGTCAGCGTTGTTCCATGACCTCTGGTTCGAGTGGAACATGCGTCTATTTCGGCCGATTCCGGCGCTCGATAAGGCGTTGGACGAATCCGGCGTGACCCCAGCGTTGCTGCGCGAATTCACGCTGCTCTCGAAGGCAAAGTTTGCGCTGCCCATTTGCCTTGAAAGCTTCAACTATGGCGATCCCATGGAGAAGGCGCGCGTGCGTATCGTGCCCGAGAACGACGAGGAGCGCGACACGTTTATCGCGCGCCAGACAATTCACACGATCGATTATTCACAGGTCTGCATCGACCTCATGGACGACGGCTACCGCGCGATTCTGTATTGGTTCGACCGCGTGATCGAGGCGCACGAACGCATCGCCGTCGAGTGGGGCACCGAGGATTCCGACGAGTCCTACAGGCGCGAGACGAGCTTAACGCAGGAACTCGATCTCTTCTCGTGGTCGGAATCCGAGCGGGAAGCACGCGAACGGATACCGGATCTGTGCCGCCGCATCGTCGAGCAGGGACTCGCCGTGTACTACACCTCGGCGCGCCAATATCGGACCGCGCGACTGCTGATATACCTGCACGCAATTCATCACTACGCGGCGACGGAAAAAGCCTTCGTGCAATTCCCGCACATCGAAAGCGCGCTGCAACCGCGGCCGAAACATTTGGACTCTGCGAAGAAGTTCATCCAGCACTTGCCGGACGCGAAGCCGCAAGCAGTATAAAAACCGATCAGAGTCGTAGGGCGGGCTTCCAGCCCGTCGACCCACGGCCAGGATGGCCGTGCTACGTTCTCGCATTCCCACGGCCAGGATGGCCGTGCCACGATCAGACGACCGGCGTCTGGCCCAGGACTACGTCAAACTTCGCAGCGAGCTCGCCGATCGTTGAATTCGGTATCGGCGCAAAATCGATCGCAATCAGATCGTGCAGTGCGGGCGTGGTCGCAACTTGCCGGAAGATCCCGTCCCTCTCGTTTCCCGGGTGCCCCTTGATGTAGCACTGCGTCGTGAATTTCTCCGCGCCCTTCCGGTGGATCGCAAGATGAATGTGCGGCGTGCGGCCGGGATACGGCACCGGCTTGATCGTGCGGAAATAATATTCGCCTGACGAGCCCGTCAGGAATCGCCCGAAACCTTGGAAATTCGTGTCGTGCTTCGCGCGGTTTCGATCTTTCGAGTGAATGTACGCAGCGTTCGCGTCAACCTGCCAAATTTCGACGAGCACGTTGCGGACCGGCTCGCCGCTCGTGTCCAGAATGCGTCCGCTCAAATGAGTCACTTCGCCCACGGCCGGCGTGATCTGGTTGTTCACGATGAGCAGATCGTTGTCGGTGTCGAGCGGCAGATGGTCGGGATAGAACGGCCCCTCCGTTTGCGCGGGAGTCCGCATCAACTCTTCCGCGAATACGCCGGGAGTCCACAACGATCCCAACGCGATCGCGCCGGCGCCAACACCGAGGCGATTGATGAACCAGCGACGCGTTACGTTCGATTCGTTTGATTTCATGTCGCATTCTCCTGAGATTCTTCGCTTCGCTCAGAATGACACGTAAGGTCTAATTCGACAAAACCATTCGTCTTCGCTTCGCTCAGAATGACACGTAAGGTCTAATTCGACCAACCCATCGTCTTCGCTTCGCTCAGAATGACACGTAAGGTCTAATTCGACCAACCCATCGTCTCGACGTGCTTCAAAAGCGCGCCGGCATTCTTGAACTTCTGCGAAATGATCGAGTGCTTGAGGCCGCAACAAATACTTTTGACCTCCGGCGGTTGCTTCGCGTAGTGCACGCGCCCGCCCGTCATGTCGTAAAACATCCGCACGAGACCATACACATCGTCGTACACATGTTCCCAAGTGCGCCGGCCCCAGTTGTGGAAGTCGAGCAGCCGCACATTGAAATCCAAACCCTCGCGCCGCACGAGAACGTTGCCCGAATGCAAATCGCCATGATACTCGCCGGCATCGTGAATCTGCGCGACGCCTTTCGCAAGCGCATGCAACAACCACATCGCCTCATAGTGATGCATGCGTTTGCCGCGCTGCCGCTCCACGAAATCGGTGAGCACATCGCCTTCGACATACTCGCTCACCAGAAACGTAATCGGAGCCTTACGAAATCGCACGGTCTCTTGCGTGTGATATTGCGTGACGATACCGCAATGTTTCAGCTTGTCGAGTTTCTTCGCGTAGAAATTGACCGTCTTGTCGTTCTTGTTTCGTTCCGGATAAAAAAACTTCGCCGCCCGCTCGATACCCGTGCGCGTTTCGGCGACGTGATACACCTCGCCCTCCCAACCTTTTCCCAAACAGTGACCTACTACATACTTGTTAAGCAGACGGCGCCCCGCCGCCAAATCGAATGTGTCCATCTAGCTCCCCTCGCTTTCGCAGACCGCCGCATACAATAACAAAAAACGGCGCGCGGCAAAGCGAGTTTTGAACGTGGGATTCGCGCGAGCGACTTGACAAACGCGCTATCGGCGAGAACCGATTTCTGGCAGGGTGTTGTGCGCTCAGCGAATCTCGAAATCGAGCCGCGCCGTTTCGCCGTCGACAATGGTTACGAGCTTGGACATGATGGGCGTGCTGGTATTCCAGTCGTCGCTCGCGTGCAGTTGCAGCAATGCGGTGTATTCTCCCGCTTCGAGTTCCTCGCCGAGAAACGCCCCCGTTTCGTCGCAGGTGACCATCGCGGAAGTCCAATAATCCAAATTGCCCAGCCGGACGGCTTCCTGCGCTTCGTCGAAGTTGAAACGTCCGCTAAGCATCGTGAGCGCGGCCCTTTGCGATCCGAAGTTACCCGAAACTTGGCCTTCGAGTGCGCCGCCAGCCGTCCAGGCGAAATCGTGACGGCCGACTTCCCCCGGGTTCAACGTTATCTCGTCGATCCGCGAGCGGCGGTAGTGTCCTGCTCCGTCCTCGTAGTACTTTTCGAGTTTGATGCTGGCTTCGCCCGATGGAAGTCCGGAAAACCGGTATATTCCGTCGGATCCCGTCCTGGCCACGTGCCGCTCAACACCCGAAACACTCTCGATCAATAGAATGACTTCCGCTTGCGCCAGGGGCTGGCCAGACTCCGTCGCGAATCCTTCCAATCCGCTCTCCAGCGGCGCGAACTCGAACGCGATCTCGCGCGTCTGTCCCGGTTCGAACAACACGCGCGTCTCGAGTTGCCGGCTTTCATTCACGTGTGCCGATACACGCACCCAACCGGGCAGCTCATCGTCTAGTTCCAGGTGCCCGTCGTTGTCGGTCCTGCCGCCGCCGATGAAATTCGTCCGCGCTTGCCCTCCGTACCAAATACGAATTTCCGCACGCGGCACCGGTATCCCGTTCTCCGTCACGGTAATGGCCGCTCGCGCCCGATCCTGCAGGACGATAAATGATGCATCGGAAACACGGACCGCTTTCGGCGCATACGCTTCGTGATAGGCGGTGATGACTTGCAACTCCGCTGGCATGTCTTCGAGGACAAAGTTCCCCTCGGCGTCGCTGTGGGC
>JBGTJY010000257.1:0-4396 GCA_041744855.1 Candidatus Hydrogenedentales bacterium | reverse complement strand
GCGCGGCGGAAAATCCTTCGCGACCGAAGGTCTTATGCCGCGCCCCGATCCCGACGCCGAGGCCGCCACCCCGACGCTGGTTGCCGAAGACGCCGTCGATGTCGGCGACGACGCGCCCGAAATCAACGCGCAAGCCTGGCTCAATACCGACGCGCCAAAGACCCTCGCCGACCTGCGCGGGCAAGTAGTCGTCCTGGAATTTTGGGCAACCTGGTGCGGCCCCTGCCGCGCGACCATCCCGCACCTGCGCGAGTTGCACGAGACCTACCGCGACCAAGGCGTGACGATGATCAGCCTCACCGATGAAGACCGGGCCGAGGCGAAAATCGATGCGTTCATCTCCGACAACATCATGCCGTACGTCATCGGCACCGGCAGCACCTCGATCGGCGACTACGGCGTCATCGGCATTCCGACGGCATTCGTGATCGGCCGCGACGGCAAAGTGAGTTGGCGCGGCCATCCACAAGCCGAAATCGAAGAAGCGATCAAGGCCGCGATCGCCGAGTAACGCTCCGGGAGGGACGCGCTCCCGCGCGTCCGGCGTGAGTTCCCAACTTCAGAATCACGCCGCAATCCGCGCGGGAAGCGAATCCGATCCGTGTTTAGTTCAAAACCCGCCTAGCTCCTCGCGACGCGCCCGCGCGTTTTCGCCGCAAAAAACAGCATTCCAGCGATCGCCGCCATTACGATCCAATCGGCATACGGGATCGCTCGGCTGCCCATTCCCGCGGACATATTGTCCATGGGACAACCGCCGTCACCTTCTCCCTCGCCCTCACCTTCGCCCTCACCTTCGCCCTCGCCTTCGCCCTCGCCTTCCCCCTCTCCCTCGCCTTCGCCGCCATTGCAAACGATCTGGCCGCGAATTTCGCCGTCCTCGAATTCCGTGCTGTGGACGTTGATGTAGTGCGGTATGGTGGTGAAGGTCTGGTATTGCAGTAGCGTTAACTCGAACGTAATTGGACTCGTCGCATTGCCGAGGTTTTGCACGACGTTGCCATTCGTCCCCGCCGGGCCGACGTGGATGTGCGCCGCAGTGGCATTCTCGACGTCATGAGTAACCGTCAACCGGACCGTGTCCTGGTCGACCGTTTCGAATAAAGCGGTTCCGGTCGCGTCCGAATCGACAGGGGGATTGGCAACCTCCTGAGACGCGTCGAGATCGACGGTGCAGAGCGTATCCTGTCCCGCAAGAGCACACAACGGTACAGCTAGAAACAGTGCGATGGCGTGTAACTTTTTCACGATGCTTCTCCTTTTTTTGATGCGGTCGTACCCGGTCCGCAGCCCAAACCCCTATCAGTGTCACTGCATAACGCCGCTCGCAACTTGCATTCCACGGACGCCTAATTCAATGTCGCGCCCGAAAAACTGGAAATCCTGTCAATAAACTCCGTAATCGCCTGCACGGCCTGTTCCCGGTCGTAGTCGTAGAAAAGATGATGATCCGATTTCTCCAGCCGCACGATTGTTTTGTCGGTTGAACCCAGCACCTCGAACGCCGTCTCCGCGCGCGCGGCACTGGCCGCCCGATCCTTCGGCGCGACCAGCATCAGCACCGGGCAATCAATCCCTGCGAGCAATTCCGCGTTGCCCGCAGCCTTGCCGAGCCGCATCAATGTCTTCGTGCCACGCGACGGTACCCATTTGTACGAATAAATCTCGGGCCGCGCCTCATCGCGATAGACGCGCTTGAAACCTTCGCCCTTGTACACCCACAGAATTGCCCAGCCCGTGAGTTTGGTCCACGCTTCTGCGGGCAGAACGTAGTACCACTGGTAACTGATGCGAAAGTACGGCGTGGCGAGCACGAGCGCGTCGACTTCGATTTGCTCCGAGGCCAAAATGGAAAGCGTCGCCCCCATCGAATGACCGACGATCACCACGTGCTCATGCGCTTCCCGAAGGCGTTGCGCCTCGGTCACGACCGCATTCACGAGATCTTCCGAAGATGTGTGGGCGAATTCGCGCGGGTCGGTACCATGTCCCGGCAGCAACATCGCGCGCACGCGATAGCCCTTCGCCGCCAGCGTCGCCGGCAATTCGCCGAAGTTGCTGCTGCCGCCGATGAAACCATGCACGAGCAACACGGCGGTCGACGATTCCTCCAGGCCGAGATCGAGCACCTCCGCGCCGATGCGAATGCCCGTCGATTCATCGCGCGGCGCGGCCAGGTTCTCGCGCTCGACGAGCCACGTCGCGCAACTGTTCGTCATGACAACGACAAACAGCAACACGGCCAGAAGCGGCGCGACACGTCGCAACGCCGCGATCACTCCGCGCCCGACCGGACTCGCGCTAAGCATCGCGCGCCTAGTACCGATAGGCCTCCGGCTTGTACGGCCCCTCGACCGGCACGCCCATGTACTTCGCCTGGTCTTTCGTCAGCTTCGTGAGCTTGACGCCCAGCTTCGCGAGGTGTAGCCGCGCCACTTCTTCGTCGAGCAATTTCGGCAGCGTGTAGACCTTGCCGACTTCGTATTGGTCCGTGTCGCAAGCAAGCGCAATTTGCGCCAGCGTCTGGTTCGTGAAACTGTTCGACATCACGAACGACGGGTGACCCGTCGCGCAGCCGAGATTCACGAGCCGGCCGCGCGCGAGCACGATGATCGCCTTGCCATCCGGAAAGACGAACTTGTCGACCTGCGGCTTGATGTTGATCTCTTCAATGTCCTTGCGCTTTTCGAGATACGCAATCTGAATTTCGGAATCGAAGTGCCCGATGTTGCACACGATCGCTTCGTCTTTCATCTCTTCCATATGTTCGCCGCGAATCACGTCGCAACAGCCCGTCGTCGTCACGAAAATGTCGCCCATCGGCGCGGCCTCTTCCATCGTGGTGACCTGGTAGCCCTCCATCGCGGCCTGCAGCGCGCAGATCGGGTCGATCTCGGTGATGATGACGCGCGCGCCGAGGCCCTTCATCGCACTCGCGCAACCCTTCCCCACGTCGCCGTACCCGCAGATGATGACGACTTTCCCCGCGACCATCACGTCGGTCGCGCGCTTGATGCCGTCCGCAAGCGATTCGCGGCAGCCGTACAGGTTGTCGAACTTCGATTTCGTCACGGAATCGTTCACGTTGATCGCGCGCGTGAGCAGCTTGCCCTCTTTCTGCATGTGGTAGAGCCGGTGCACGCCCGTCGTGGTCTCTTCGGAGACGCCGATCCACTCTTTCACGATGTTGCGCCAGTGCGACGGATCGTCCGCGTGCACCTCATGCAACAGCGTGTCGATGCACGTGATTTCTTCGTTCGCCGTGCTGATGGCCGGCAACTTGCCGTCGCGCTCGTAGGCCTCTTCGAATTCCACGCCGCGATGAATCAGCAGCGTCGCATCGCCGCCATCGTCGACGATCAGGTTCGGCCCTTCCCCGCCCGGCCAGGTCAACGCCTGATACGTGCACCACCAATATTCCTTGAGCGTCTCGCCTTTCCACGCGAACACAGGCGTGCCGCCTTTCGCGATCGCGGCGGCGGCGTGGTCCTGCGTCGAGTAAATGTTGCAGCTCGCCCAACGCACATCCGCGCCGAGCGCATTCAGCGTCTCGATCAGCACGGCCGTCTGAATCGTCATGTGCAGCGAACCCGTCACGCGATAGCCCGCGAGGGGTTGCTTCTTCGCGTACCGCTCGCGCACCGCCATCAGGCCCGGCATTTCCTTCTCGGCGATGACCAATTCCTTGCGGCCCCAGTCGGCAAGGCTAATATCGGCGACCTTATAGTTCAGCGCCCGATCGCTCGTAGTAACAGCCATGAAAAAACACTCCTCGGTAAGCAACGGTTTTGAATCGACAAACTATATCAAATCAGCCACAGATGGACACGGATTAATTACCGTGTTCAACTGCGCCGCCAACACTTTTTTGTTTTGCCTAACAACTCTCTGCGCCTCAGCGTCTCTGCGCGATTATGCTGCGTTCATCCGTGGCGAATTCTCGCGCCATGTTGGAATAACAACCGAGCCATCGCTTCGTTGCCGTAATACAACGCCTCGCCCAACGGCGTCTTTTGGTACATCCGGTCCGTCGCGTTCACTTCCGCGCCCTTCGCGATCAGAAGCCGCGCCAATTCACTCCGCCCTCGCTTCGTCGCGCTATGCAACGCCGTGAACCCAAACGAACCCGCGCGCCGCCGGATGTCCTCCGGATCGTCGCGGAGGATCGAATCGATCTCGCTCGTCCAACCCAATTCCGTCGCGCTAATAAGGTCGAGCTTCGCGCCATGCTCAACGAGAAATTGCGCGGCCCGCTCGCGGCCATCCTCGGCGGCGACATGCAGCGGCGTCGCGCCGAACGGCAACTGGGCATGCGCCAGCCGCGGCTCCTGTCGAAGTATCCGTCCCAGGAAATCCTCATGACCAAGACTCGCCGCGGCGAACACGTCGATCCGCG
>JBGTJY010000256.1:0-3668 GCA_041744855.1 Candidatus Hydrogenedentales bacterium | reverse complement strand
GCCCCGCGGCGCCATCCGAGTAAATTCTTGGGCAGAACTTGTTTACAATCCACCCGTCCTTGTGCTATCCATTGCGTCCACGCTGTCGAGTTTGTGTAACTTTCGATGAAAATACACCCCACTGCAATCGTACATCCCGGCGCGCAATTGGCCGACGACGTCGAGGTTCAGCCGTTTACGATTATCGGCGAGCACGTGACGATTGGCGCCGGCACGGTCATCGGGCCGCACTGCGTGATCGATGGGCGTACCACGATTGGCGAGCGCAATCATTTTTTCAGCGGCGCGCAGATTGGCGTGCTCTCGCAGGACCGCAAACATGCGGGGGGCCTCGTCGGGCGCACGATCATCGGCAACGACAATATGTTTCGTGAACACGTCTCCGTCAGCGCTTCGACGATGAGTTCCGATGAGGACGACCATCGCGTCACTACAATCGGCGACAACTGCCTGTTCATGACGTGCAGCCACGTCGCGCACGATTGTCACATTGGGAACGACGTCGTGATGGCCAATTGCGTGTGCCTCGCCGGGCACGTCGACGTCGAAGCGCGGGCCATCCTCGGCGGGTTGGCGGGCGTGCACCAGGAGAGCGTCATCGGCACGATGGCATTCGTCGGGGGCATGGCGCGCGTATCAAAAGATGCGCCTCCGTACATGATTGTCGAGGGGAATCCCGCGCGATGTGCCGGGCCGAACACGCTCGGTCTGCGCCGCAACGGCCTCGATGAAAACGCCCGGCAGTGCATCAAGCAGATTTACCGCATCATGTGGCGCTCGGGATTAAACACGACACAGGCCTTGCACGAGATCGAGCGGTCGCTGCCGAGCACGCCGGAGCGCGATCACTTTCTTACGTTCGTGCGCAAGTCCGTGCGGGGGATTGTGAAGTAGGGGGGCTAGGGTTTAGGGTCTCGGGTCGCGGGTCTCGGGTGCCTAGCGACTGACCACTTGGACGAGGCGCGGATTGCTCGTTAGTTGCGCGATTAGGCGCCGGATTTCCCTGCCGTGGTGGGATCGATTACGTTGCGGACTTTCGAAATTCGGTTTGCAGGGAAGCCGCCGCGCTTGGCGTGCTCGCGGATGAGTTCTTCGTTCTTCGCGAGATAGACGCAATAAATCTTGTCGTCAGTGACGTAACTCTGCACCCATTGGATGTCCGTTCCGAGTGCGTTGAGGACGTTGCAGGAGGTTTGCGAGATCGTCTGCAGCTCGGCGGATTTGAGCTCGCCTGCCTTTGGAATGTCGCGCTCGATGACGAATTTTTCCATGTTCGTTTCCTTTCATTGGAGGCAGGCTCACGGCCAGGACTGCCGTGCTAGGCCCCAGTCGCACGGCCAGGATGGCCGTGCCACGATCACTTTCGAAGTCGCTTTAAGATACGCGAAGGCCACCGGAACGCCGCGACGTTAAGGAAGGAAGCGCGGCTGTGCCGGTGGCCAAAGTCCAGGCGGGCAATGCGGTAGGTGCCACCCGAGGCGTTGCCCTCCCAGCCCAGCCTTGAGCATATCAGATAGCTGCGAATTTAGCTAGAGATATAAAGATCGTTGACAAACGAAGAGTTTACCCGATCCCGTATTCCTACTAACTCCTAGGTAGGGAACGAGTTAACGAAATCGCGAAAATATCTGATTCTGCGTTAGTTGCGTAACCCATGATGGAAGAGAATGCGTAGCCTGCGGCGTGGAGGGCTTCCAAACAGGCATTCGACGCGGCAACCGGGACCGCAGCCAGTAGCCCGCCGGCCGTCTGCGGGTCGAAGAGAACCGCAATATTTCTATCCTCATGATAGGTATCCAGGTTATTGAAATTTGGGCCCCTCGCGGCGTTGCGCGGGTGGAGTGAACTCCGAATTCCCATAGCGAGGATTTCCTCGACCCCCGGCAGAAGGGGGACTGCGTCAATCGCAATCGTTGCGGAAACGTTCGATGCGCGCGTCATTTCGTATAAGTGGCCGGCGAGACCGAATCCCGTCACATCGGTGCACGCGGGCACGCCGAATTTCGCGAAGATGCGCGCCGCTTCCCGGTTACTCTTCAGCATCGTTTCGATGGCTCGCTCGATCCATCGTCCCTTCGCCTTGCCACGCATTGCCGCGGCGAAGACCAGTCCCGTGCCCAAGGGCTTCGTCAAGATGAGCACGTCGCCGGGCTTCATCGCGGTCTTCGGCGTCAGCACTGCGGCGTCCGCATATCCCGTCACGGAGAGGCCGAATGCGAGGTTGGGTCCCTCGGAGGTGTGGCCACCGACGAGCGCGGCGCCACTGTGTGCGAGCGTTTCGATCGCGCCGGATAACACGTCCACCAATAGCTCGGACGATTCGCGCTCCTTTGCAAACGGCAACGTGACCGTGGCGAGCGCGTCGTGCGCTTCGCCGCCCATCGCGTAGATATCGCTGAGGCAATGCTGCGCGGCAATTTGGCCGAAGACGTAGGGGTCATCGACGAGCGAGCGAAAAAAATCGACCGTGCGCAACGCGACCTTGCCGGCCGGGGGCGTGACGATGGCGGCGTCGTCGTTGAATTGCAACGCGGCGTCGGGATAGCGCGCGCGTAGCTTCTCGAAGGCGCGATCGAGGACGTCTCCCCCAATCTTGCACCCGCATCCGCCGCACTGCATCGCCTCGGCTTCGTTCATCGACCGCGCGCGCATGGGCATTTCGGGCAGGTCGCGGTATTTCGCCATCCAAAGCGTGTCGATGCGGTTTTTCCAACGCCACACCCACGCGCCTTCGGTCGACCATGCGCCGCGCGACGCGATGGCGTTTTTGTCACCGGTGCTGATAAGGCTGAGGAACCGTCCCTGCGCGCGATACGCCTTGAGCCGTTCGCCCGCAACGCTCCGGCGCAGATTCTCGTGCAGGATCGGGCCTTGGCGAACGGCAAACACGCCGGACTTCGGCTTGGGATTGTTCGCGAGTGTCGCGGTATCGCCCGCGGCGAATACGCATGGATGCGAGATCGAGCGTAGGTAGTCGTCGATAAGTACGAACCCACGGTCGTCGACGGCGAGTCCCGATTCCGCGAGCCAGGGCATCGCGGCAGCTTGCGTAACCCAAATCAGCGCGTCGTACGCGAGCCGGTTGCCGTTCTCGAATTCGACCTCCGTGGGGGTCACACGCACGGCGCGATGATTCGCGTGCACGGCGACGTTTCGCGCGGCGAGCACGCGAGTCATGCGCGCCCGCACGCCGGGGTTATGCGTCGGCAAGATTTCGGCGCCGTCGGTCGCGAGATGGAATTCGACGGCCGGTGCGCGTTCGGCGCCGTGCGTCAGGTTGTGCTGCATCGTCAGCGCGAGCTCGACGCCGCCCGCGCCGGCACCGATCGTTACGATGCGAAAGGTCGTGGTCGAAGCGATCGCGCGGCGGCGAATGTCTTCCCAGCCCGCGATGAATTTATCGACGGGCTTTGCAGGTAACGCATGTTCGCGCGCGCCGGGCACCGAAGCGACCTCGGGCGTCGAGCCGACGTTCAAGGAGAGCAAGTCGAACGCGACGGGCGGGCGATTGGCGCACAAAACTTCGCGTCGCTCCAGATCGAGGCCGACGGCGCAATCGTGAAAAATTCGGCAACCCGCAAATCGCGCGAGCGGAGCGAGATCGATGTGGCTGTCGTCGAACGTGTAGTGCCCCGCGATGAAACCGGGGAGCATGCCGGAGTAGGGCG
>JBGTJY010000255.1:0-2820 GCA_041744855.1 Candidatus Hydrogenedentales bacterium | reverse complement strand
AGGTTTTGGGATAGCTTCTAGTCGGCTGCCTCGCGTTGCACTGGGAGCAGCCATTCTTCGCCGTTGAGCGATTGCAGGAATGTGAGCAGGTCGATTAGTTCGGATTCGGAGAGGGCGATGTCGAGGCCTTCGGGCATCATGGATACACCGTGAATCGCCATCGAGCGGATTTCTTCGCGGCCGATGCGGGCGGTTTCGTCCACCGCGGTTTGCAACGTGATCGCGTCCGCGGACTCGTCCGCCATGACGCCGCTGAACACGCCGCGCGGCGTGTCAACGATGTACGACTCGTAGCCCTGCACGATGCTGGCGTTGGGAAACAGGAGCGCTTCGAGGATGTCGTGTGGAGAACGCACAAGGCCGATGGTCGTTAGATCAGGACCGAGTGTTCCACCTTCGTTGCCGACGGCGTGACACGTCGAGCACGCGGCCGCCTCGCCGAAGAAGATTCGTTGGCCCCGGCCCACATCGCCGCCGTTGATTCGCGGCTCGAGTTCTCGCAGGCGTTCGATGCGATCTTCGGATTCCGCCGCTATCCGTGCGCGCAAGTCGGCGGCGGATGCTTGCACTTTCGCGTCATAGCCGCTGAGAAGGGCATCCAATTGTTCGAGCGTCACCAGGTATTCGACGCCAGGTAATTCGTTCAAGGCGAGAACAAGCGATTGGCCGAGGGCGTTGTCGGAGGTGCCATTGAAAGCGGGCAATAAGAGCGGTAGCGTAAGCGCATTCGCCGACGCTAATGCGCGCGAGGCGAGTGCGCTGAGTTGCGAGGACGAAAGCCGCGCCTTTTCGAATAGCTTCGCTGCCTTGCGTTGTGCGATGGGTTGCGATGTGTCGAGCAACGCGGAAAGCGCCAAATCGAATTCGGTTTCGCCCAGGGCCGGGTTTCGCGCCGTGACGATATCGAGCGCATCGACTCGAGTGGTGGCGCCCAGCTTCGGATCGGCAGCAATTGTGTGGAGTCGATCGTCCAGCGTAGCGATCCCGCGAGCACGAACGATTCCGAGCAGGCGACTGGCGAGGACTTCGTCGGGATGGTCGCAGGCAGATTTTAACGACTCGGCGAGCGCGTTGATCCACGCGTCCGGCAATTCGGCGATGGGTGCGCGTTGGACGACGTCCAACGCAAGATCGCGGATTTGTGCCGAATCGGAAGTCACACTCGCAGCTACCAACGCTTGAATATGCGAATCGCTGCTGTAGGCGAGCAGGATTTCGCCTAGACCTTGAACATCCCCATTCTCGATGGATTGCGCGATCCAGTCGCCGATGGTAGGCGCCCATTCCGCATGACGCGTGGCAACCCATAGCGCCGTCTTTCGGACGTCGCCATCGGCGTCGCGCAACAGCGGAAGGACTGCCGCTGCGCCGAGCGCCGATTCTTTGCGTTGATCCAGCGCGATCAACGCCGCCTTGCGAGTTCCCGGTTCGGGCGAGGAAAGCGACGCGACGAATTGCGTAGGCGCCGGGGACTGAATCAATGCAAAAATGATCGCGTGCTCTTCGACGCGGTCCGCGGGTTTTGCGGCTGCCGCGAGAAGTGCAGCGGCGTAGTCTTCCGAAGCGATACGGCCCAGCGCCGTTGCGGCCTCGCGGCGAACGCCTGGATCGTCGTCCTTGAGCAGCGTCGCTAACCGGGCACCGGATTCCGCGTCGCGCGCGAGTCCCAGCACGCGAGAAGTGGCGATGCGCACTTCGGCAGCGTCATCGTCGAGGCCGGATCGTAATACCTTGAGACTTCCCGCCGTACGGATCCGGAATAATGCTGAAACGGCGATGAGGCGAGCCGACGACGATGGATTGCTTTTGAGAACGTCTGCGAGCGAAGTGATCGCGGGAACGCCGCGCAGGACGATTTCTTCCAGCGCGCGATCGCGCACCATGGAACGGCCGTCGTCAAAAAGCAGAATGAGCGCCTGCGGATCGAGTCGAGGCCAATCGATCAAACTTCCGCGAGGGTCCTTGGGCGCGGCTGTGCTGCTTTTGCAAATGCGGTAGATGCTGCCGCGGATTTCAGGCTTCGCGACGCGCGAGATCGGGCACGCGTCGACGTACCACGCGCCGGTGTCGCAGACGAGCATGCTGCCGTCGGCGTCTTCAAGTACGTCGGTCGGATAGAAGTCGGAATAGGTCGAGGTTAGAAAGTCGGAGTCTTCCGTGCGGAAGGTCGCGCCCTCGCGAATCAGGCGGTGGCGTTGCACGCGATGCGGATTGAATTGCGCGCTGAACAGATCGCCCCGGTACTCAGCGCCTAGTGCCTCGCTTCGATAATGGAGTAATCCCGCAGGCGCGATGCGGGAATACTTCGTCATCGTCGGCATCAAGTCGCCCGTGCGGACGAATTCGTCGATGACGCTGTGGGGCTTGGGATACACGCCGCCTTCGACCCAGTGCATCCGCGCGTCGCGCTGGCCCTGGCGCGGATCGGTGAAATAGGTCATCGTGCCGATCATGTCGCCGGGCTCGGTGAAGATCAGCTCGACGGGGTTGTCGAAACCGCCGCCGCAGTAGCGCTCGACGCCGGTACCGTCGGTGCGGCAACGCCAGATGCGCGCGGCCATGCCCTCGAGGACGGGGCCTTCCTTGGTTTGGATTTTGTAGCCGTGGCGGCCGTGCGTGAGATAGAGCCAGCCATCGGGCCCGAGAAACGGCCCGTGCAGGCTCGCCGTATTCAGCACGTTCCAGCCGGAGAGCAGGACTTCGCGATTGTCCGCGACACCGTCATCGTTCGCGTCGTCGAACGCGAGCAGGTCGGGCGGGCTCGCGACGAAGAGACGATTCTGATGCCACAGCACGCCCATCGGCAGGCTCAGCGTGTCG
>JBGTJY010000254.1:0-1570 GCA_041744855.1 Candidatus Hydrogenedentales bacterium | reverse complement strand
CAGGAATCGCTCGCCGGAACACTGCAGAAATGAAAAAGAGCCATAGAAATTTGGGAACGAGGAAAATGCGCAAGTGCGTTCCCAAATAGAAATTTGCGAACGAGGCTAGTGAATAAAAGAAAGGGTTAGTGAATGGCCAAGTACATTTTCGTGACCGGCGGCGTTGTGTCGTCGGTCGGAAAAGGCGTCGTCGCCGCGAGCCTGGGGTTGCTGCTCGAGGCGCGCGGGCTCAAGGTCGCCATGATGAAGATGGACCCCTATCTCAATATCGATCCCGGGACGATGAATCCCTACGAACACGGCGAAGTGTTCGTCACGGACGACGGCGCCGAAACCGACCTCGACCTCGGCCACTACCAGCGCTTCACCCACGCGAACCTCTCGCAGAAAAGCAACATCACGACGGGCACGGTCTATAACGCCGTCATCCAGAAAGAGCGCCGCGGCGAATACCTCGGCAAGACGGTGCAGGTCATCCCGCACATCACCGACGAAATCAAGACGCGCATTCGCATGCTGACCACCGGCACGGACAAGGACGCCGACATCGCCATCGTCGAGATCGGGGGCACGGTCGGCGACATCGAGGGCCTCCCCTTCCTCGAAGCCATTCGCCAATTCCGCTTCGATGTGGGCACCCGCGATTGTTGCTACGTGCACGTCACCTGGATGCCCTACATCGACGCGGCGGGCGAACTGAAAACGAAGCCGACGCAACACAGCGTCCGCGCGCTGCGCGAGGTCGGCATTACGCCCAACGTCATCGTCGTGCGCACCGGCCCGCACAAGCTCGACAAAGAAGGCCGCAAAAAGATCGCCCTCTTCTGCGACGTGGCCGAAAACGCAATCATCACGGGCGAAGACATTTCGCCGCTATACGCGATCCCGCTCAATTTCAAAAACCAAGGTTTCGATGACACCGTCCTCGACATCATCGACATGGACGCGCCCGCGGGCGATCTCAGCGAATGGCGCAGGATCGTCGACCGCATGACAAATGTGAAGGAAATCGTCCGCATCGCCGCGGTCGGGAAATACACCGGCCACGAAGACGCGTACAAGAGCATCAACGAGGCGTTCGTCCACGCGGGCATCGCGAACAACTGCAAGGTCAAACTCGAATGGCTCGATTCTGAAAAGTTCGAGTCTGAAATCGATCCCGAAACCAAGCTCGCCGATTTCGACGGCATCGTGATTGGCCCCGGCTTCGGCTCGCGCGGAATCGAGGGAAAAATCCGCACGGTCCGTTACGCGCGCGACCAACAGGTTCCCTATTTCGGCATCTGCCTCGGCCTGCAAATGGCCGTAATCGAGCTCGCGCGCAACCGGCTCGGTCTCAGCGGCGCGAACACCACGGAAGTGGATCCCGAAACTGCGGACCCCGTGATTTCATTGCTGTCCGAGCAACGGGGCGTCGTCGATAAAGGTGGTACAATGCGCCTGGGCGCGTACCGTTGCGAAGTGGCGCCGGGCACGCGCGCCCATGAGGCCTACGGAAAAGACGTCATCCATGAACGGCATCGCCACCGTTACGAATTCAACAACAAATACCGCGAACAACTCGAGCGCG
>JBGTJY010000253.1:0-2182 GCA_041744855.1 Candidatus Hydrogenedentales bacterium | reverse complement strand
CCGAATGGGGAAGCAAGAGTATTTGAGAGACGAGTCAACAAAGCCCGCAGTCCGTCTGATCGAACTGCGGGCCTTGTCAGTCGCTCTGATCAGGTCGGCGGTGCACTACCCGCAGCAGTTTCCGCTATGTTAAAATTTCGCGATGTCTACCGCGCCGAAATTGCATCGCATCGAAGTGCGCGCCGTTCGTACCGCCGGCGAGCTGCGCCTCGCGAACGATCTCATGGCAAAGTCGCATCGCCCGAATTATTTCAACGCCAGCCAATGGTTCGAGACCTGCGGCGCGGGCTATCCGGGATTCCTGCGCGAACACACCCGAATCGCTTTGATCGGAAACGAGATCGCAGGCGCCCTTCGCCTCAATACCGATACGATTCGGCTCGGCGAGTCGCGGCTAAAAATGGGCGGGCTGGGTTGGGTGACCACCGCGCCGCGCTATCGGAATAGCGGCGTCTGCACGCGCCTGATGGAAGACGCCCTGCGCTACATGCGCGAACATCGCTATCACGTCTCCATGCTGTTCGGCATCCCGAATTTTTATCACCGCTTCGGTTACGCCACCACGCTCGCCGACTACGCCGTGACCGTGGACGCGCTCGAACTCGCCAACGTGCGCGGTACAGGCCTGCGCGTGCGGAACGCGAAGCCGGGCGACATCCCCGCGATTCAGAAAATTCATGCCGCGAACGACAGCGGCGTCGCGTGTTCGCTGTTGCGCAGCGCCGCGCACCTCACCAACGGCTGGGAAAACTTTCAACGCGCCCGCGTATTCACGACAGCACGCGGCAAAGTTGTCGGGTATCTCTCCTCGCGCGAGGACCGAACCCAACTCCTCGTTCGCGAAGCCGGCGTCATCGATCCGCGCACCTACGCGGATGTCCTCCAACTCTGCGCCGCGTTGGCGCACGAATATTGCGTCGGCCAAATCCAGTTCTCTATCCCGCCCGACGATGCGCTCGCGCGGCAACTGCTCGCGTTCAAGTCGACGCACGAGACGCGCTTCGTCCGCGAAGAAGGCGGCATGATGCGATTCGTCGATCTCGGCGAAGCGCTCGAGAGTCTCATTGCGGAGTGGGAGGACTTATTGACCCGCAGCGCATTGCTCGACGCGCAGTGCGAGGTGACGCTGCTGGTGGGCGGCGAGCCTTATCGCATCCGCGCACACCGCGGCGCGATCGATATCGCGCAACAATCCGGCCGAAACAAATTCAGCGTCACTGCGGAAGAATTGATTCAACTCGCCACGGGTTACGCGTACATCGATGGCGTGCTCCTCGCCAAACGCCGCCTCCTCACCGAAGAAGCGCGCCGACTGCTGCGCGCGCTGTTTCCGAAGCGCAATCCGTACGTCTGGACCTGCGATCGTTTCTGAGCGGCATTAACACGTTTCAATCCCGCGCGAATCCGCACGGGAGGGACGCGGTCCTCCGCGTCCGGGCTTTCGCGTAAGACCGACGTCAATCCCGATACCCCGGACGCGCAGGAGCGCGTCCCTCCCGGAATGGTCGTTTCAAGGCCCGTTGTTACTTGATCGCGATGGGATTCACCGGCGAACCCACTGCCCCGGGGATATTCAACGGCGGCGACGAAAGAAAAAACTCGTAGCGCCCGTCTTCCGCGCAATCGTCCGACAATTCTTCGAGCCACCAAATTTCGCCGATGAACACGCCCATGTCGCGCAGGATGTTGCCGTGCAAATTCCAATCGCGGCCGTCGGCGTTGGGCGCTTGCTCGATGCCGAGATTGTCGGCAGCGATCGCGCAAATCTCGTGTTCCTTGATCCACGGGACTACGTCTTTCGTAATGCCCGTCTGCATACTCGGCCAAGCGGTTTTTCCTGCCGCGTCCATGTTGTAAAAGGCGGGCACCATTCCCGTGCGCACAATCACGATGTCGCCGCGCTTCACTTCCGATTTCTGTTTTGCAAGCGTTTCTTCCAGGTCCGCGCGCGTAATGCCGTAGCCGTGCGGCACGTTCGAGGTTCCTTTCGCGCGCAAGACGTCGATCAGCACCGCGCGTCCCACGAAGCGATCTTTGACTTGGTGAATGCTCAGCTTGCGCGCGCCGGCGACGCCCACCTCCTCCAAGGCAACACCGTTATAGAACGAACCGCCGTAGTGCGCGTGCGCGAGCGAATCCCACTGGCTCGAGCCTTGCAGCGCCATGTAAATGTAATCGTCGG
>JBGTJY010000252.1:0-2070 GCA_041744855.1 Candidatus Hydrogenedentales bacterium | reverse complement strand
AGGCTTCCATCTTTTAATTGAGTTTTAGCGAATCGATTTGAACCACAACGACACGAAGGACACGACGGAAGAACACGAAGCTTGAATTCGCAAACAACTCTGCCTTTCAACTCCTTCGTGACTTAGTGCCTTCGTGGTTTTAAAAAATCTGAAACTAATTTGGATGGTCCAAGTAGGTGGGCCTACGCCACGCCGCTGGCGAGCTTTTCGCTGGCGGACATTTCTTTTTCCAACGCTGCGTCTTCGGGATGTCTCGCGCGCACCTGGTCGTAGCCTTCGGTGTACAGTTCGCGCGCCAACTCGACGCCGCCCGTTTCGACGATTCGGCCGCCCAGCATGACGTGCGTGAAGTCGGGGACGTTGTGTTCGAGCAATCGGTCGTGGTGGGTGATGATGAGGATGCCCATATCCGCCCCGCCGATCTCGGCGATGCTTTGGCTCGCCAATTTCACGGCATCCACGTCGAGTCCGCTATCGGTCTCGTCGAGAATCGCGAACTTCGGCCGCAGCATCGCCAGTTGCAAAATCTCGGCCCGCTTCATCTCGCCGCCGGAAAAACCGTCGTTCACGTACCGCCGGGCAAATTCTTCGTCCATCCGCAGTTGAGCCATCTTGTCGCGAAGCTCCTTGCGGAACTCACGCATCGGAATGAGTTGCTCGCCTTCCTTGCGTTCGGGATTGCGAACATTCGTGGTCGCGTGCCGGAGGAAGTCGGCCATCTTCACGCCGGGGATCGCCATCGGCCGCTGGAAGGCCATGAAGATGCCGGCCCGGGCCCGCTCGGTGGCGTCCCATTCCATGATGTTCTCGCCGTTAAGCTCAATCGAGCCGTCGGTCACTTCATAGTTCGGGTGGCCCGTGATGACGCCCGCGAGCGTGCTCTTGCCGGAGCCGTTGGGACCCATCAATGCGTGAACTTCACCGCGGTGAATCGTCATGTTCACGCCGGTGAGAATCGGCTTTCCGCCCACGGCGACGTGCAGGTTCTTGATTTCCAAAGTTTCAGTCATCAATCTCAATTCTCCGAAAGCTTCGTAATGCTGGCTATTTCGTTGGGCCTGAACCACGCGATGCGATGCGAGTCCGAGTACGCGATAACGATTAGATCCCTTCCCCTCGCGATCGTGAGCGGATCCTTAATTAGGTGCCGATCACCGTTCACTAGGCAAATCTCTACCGGCACAAACGGCTTTGTCTTCCTCAATTCGCGAATAAAATCCGAGTTCACAGTATCAAACCGAAATCTTCTGGTGATCGAACAACGGCTCGTTGTCGGCCGGGGCGGCGACGTAACCGCTGTGGTGCGGCACAGGCAGTTCGTCGTCAACTTTCATTCCAATCGCCGCGCCTCTTACGCGTGCGATCTTGTGTCCCTTGATCTTGTCCTGAATTCGCATCAGGCCTTCGAGCAGCGCCTCGGGGCGGGGCGGGCAACCGGGCACGTACACGTCCACCGGCACCACCAGGTCGACGCCTTTCACCACGTGGTAGCCGTACTTGAAATACGGCCCGCCGCCGACGGTGCAGGCGCCCATCGCAATCACAAACTTCGGATCGGGCATCATGTTGTAAAGCCGGCGTACGCGGCTCGCCATTTTGTAAGTCACCGTTCCGGCGACGACCATTAAGTCCGCCTGCCGCGGCGTTGCCCGAAACGCGCCGGCGCCGAAGCGGTCCATATCGAACCGGCTGGCGCCCGCGGCCATCATTTCGATCGCGCAACACGCCAATCCGAACGTCAATGGCCACACGCTCGATTGCCGCGCCCAATTGATCGCTTGCTCGACTGTCGTGGTGATGACGTTCTCTTCGAATCGCCCTTCAATCCATGGTTCTGGCATGATTTTGCTCAGCTTATGGTAGGTCAGGCTGTGCCTGACGGATGCTGTCAGGCACAGCCTGACCTACATTTTCTGTTACGTCGCGCTGGGCGTGAAAGTGCAGCAACTCGCGCCGTCCAATCGGCATTCGCTCAGTCGCATTGTTTCGCCCAAAACTTCCGACAGCATCAACTTTTCCATCGTGCAGATGCTGCGATCCAGCTTGGCCAATTCCGGGTAGGGGCAGGCC
>JBGTJY010000251.1:0-2747 GCA_041744855.1 Candidatus Hydrogenedentales bacterium | reverse complement strand
AGCGGCGGCGAAGCGGCGATAGATTGGCGCTCATGACGATAGTCTCCTTCTGGTTTGGTTGCGTTGACTACGAGAGACTGCGAACGGCGAGGCCCGCGAAGAGACGGGCCAAATTGAACTCGTGAACCGGATAGGCGTACTCGCCGCTCCAACGATCTACGAGCCGCGCGCGCAAGGCTGCGCTGTCGGCTGCGGTCAAATCGTTGAGTCCTAGAATCAGGGCGGGAACGGCGTCGGCGCTCAGTCCCGCTGCGTACTCGACATCGAAAGTCTTGCCTTGCGCCGCGCGGCCGAGGTTGGTCCGCGCGATGAGGCCGTCCGGGTTGATTGCGAAGAGCACGAACACCACGGCGAAGGCGCTGCGTGTCATCACCCACGGGACGATGACGGAACTCTTGCGCAGCAGCGCCACGGCGAGTGCGGCGAACGAAAGCACCATCCACACGATTCCCGCCGCGGCGTAGAGACGCGCCTCGGTGAGACCGTAAACATCCATGTACAGGCCCAGCCGGTGAAGCGCGCTGGCAGCGAGTATGGCGGCGAGCACGATGTGCACTTCGCCCAACGCGACGAAGACGCGGCCGGCCCTGGGTTCGTCCGGCGGCATCATGGCCCGTAGCACGAGGAGCATCGAAAAGGCCAAAGCGGTGACGGCACAGAGCTCGTAGAAGCCCCGCTGCGCGTATTCCGCGTAGGTGAGGCCGAGCTCGTTCAAGACGCGTTCGTGTCCGCCGAACAGACTTTCGATTTGCAGCGCGAGGAAAACGAGGAAGAGCGCGTTCACGACGCACAGCACGACGTTGATTTCGATTGAACCCAGCGACTTCGGAGTCTTCAACGGCGTGCGATTGACGTGCACGAGCGGTCCGCAAGTGAGCAGGTAAAGCGCCAAGAGGGCGACCATGCTTAATGCGGTTACGAATATGAGCATCCGGCCGAATTGCGATGGGTCCAGCGTGAACACATCGACGACCAGATTTTCGAACGCTGCATCGGCCGCGAAGAACAACCAGCCGAACACGACGAGGGGAACCAGGGAGAGGAGAAGACCGCGCAGGATGCGCTCGACCATGGGTGCGTGGATGATGTCGACCCGGCGGACGGAACGCGCGGCGATGGGGAATCGGCGGAGCACGAGGATCGGCGCAGTCGCGATCGCGTCCGCGATGACGCCGGCGTAGTCGAGTAATGCGGGACGGCGATCTCGTCCGAGCGTGGCGAAACAAACGGCCGCCGCGATTGCGCCGATGGCGAGCCAGTGGAGTACGGGCGAATCGCGCCAGGAGAAGAGGAAGGCAAAGGCCAGCGCGACAAACACAGTGTAGCCTAGTTTTGGATATGCCTGCTGATGTCGAAAGTAGGAGACGACCGCGAATACGGCCAACAACCACAGGGTGATATTCACGCCCCATTCGGCGCCGCGGATGAGGGCATTCGCGAGGATGCCGAGCAGAAGGGCGCAGGCAAAGTAGGAGAGGTCGTGCACCTTGGGTTCAGCCATGATTTTGACTCTCCTAAAAGTACTTTGTGGTGTAAAGTTCATGAGCAAAAAAAAGAGCGACAGCCTAATTTTTACGTACGGCCTTGATCAGCCGTTCCATGTGATCGAGGTATTTCAATAGCGCGCTACGGCCGCTTGCGCTAAGCCGGAATTCCGTCTTCGGTTTTCGCCCGCTGAACGTCTTCGTGCACTGGACATACCCGGCCTCTTCGAGCTTCTGCGCGTGCACGCTGAGGTTCCCGTCGGTGAGGTCGAGGATCGCCTTGAGGTCCTGAAACGAGAGCGACTTGTTGACTGCCAGCGTGCTCACGATGGCCAAACGCGTGCGTTCGTGAATCAAAGTCTCGAGTTGCACGGCGCGATTCTCCGCGTCGGTTTTTTTGACCGCGCGCGGCCGATCGCCCTCGCGATCGTGTTGGCGGGCTGTACTTTCTTTGGCCATTGCGAATCAGCCTCCGTGACGCGCCGCGACGATCGCGCCGAGCACCAAGTGGAATCCGCCGAATCCTGCGGCGAGCACTGCGTCGCGGAGGAGGTAGCCTTCGAGCCACGGGTTGGCCGCGAGTCGCGAACCCTCAAACCAAAGCTGCCTATCGAGCGGATAGAACGCCGCGGCCACGCCGAGAATAAAAAAAGCCAGGCCAGTAATCGGCACGGGTTTCACCGAATACGCGCCGCCGTTCATGATCGCGACGCCATAAAGCATCAGCCACATCGGGGGCATCAAATTGTCCAGGCGATTCTGGTAAAAGATTTCCGTGAGAATGCAGCCGGCGAAAATCGCTGGAGCGAAGCTGACTAGGAATCGGCGGCCCGAGCCTGCCCAAATCGGAATCTTGCGCACGTACGCCTTGATTGCCATCGCAATCATGCCGACGCTGCACGCCAGGATTGCCACCGCCGTCCAGGTGTTAATCCAACCATCCACGGCGGTGCTGCGCGGGGCAATCCAGGAACCCACAACGGCAATCGTGCCCATCGCAAGCATGCCCCAGCCCGGGACGGCCGTGAACGAATCGCTGAGGGCGATGGCATCGCGGATATACAGGAGATTCGCCTCGGCGCGTTCGTGGATGGCCGTGGTATTTTCGGCGGGTTCTCGCGGCTGGAGTGCTTGGGATCGGTTGGGGGACATGTATTTTCGCTCCGCTCTACCAATTACTTTATCACGCAAAGTAAGGTCTGTCAATAGCGACGCAGGCTAGTTCTGACGCCGACTCGCCAGCAACCAGAGTTCGGAAACGAC
>JBGTJY010000250.1:0-1821 GCA_041744855.1 Candidatus Hydrogenedentales bacterium | reverse complement strand
GCCGACGTGGAGTGGACCGTGCAGTTCCTCCAGCTTCGGCACGGACACGAGCATCCGCGGCTGCGACTGCCGGGGACGTTGCCCGCCCTCGACGGAGTAACTCGCGCTGCACCAGGAGTGCCATTCCTTCACTTTGCCGATGGCGCCCTCGCGTAGCCAATGCACGGCCTTGCGATAAAAGTCATGAGAGTGGATTTGGATCCCCATCTGCGTGACAACGCCTTTCTTGCGCGCGGCCATTTTCAGTTCGCGGGCTTCGTGCACGTCGTGCGTCAGGGGTTTCTGGCAGTAGACGTGCTTGCCCGCCCGAATCGCCGTCAGCGCCACGGACGCGTGCATGTGATCGGGGATTGCGATGTTCACCGAGTCAATGCGGTCGCCTTCCGTGTCGAGCATTTCGCGCCAATCGCGATAGAGCCGCGCCGACGGGAAAATTCCGGCGGCCTGCTTCAAGTGCCGCTCGTCGATATCGCACAACGCGACGATGTCTACTTTTTCGCTGCCGACGATGTCGCCGAGATCGCTTTTGCCCATGCCCATGACGCCGACTGCGGCGTGCTGCAAGCGGCCCGAGGGCGTGGTCGCCGCGCCACGCCCCGGCAAAATCAACATGCCTGCGCCAACCGCTGCCGTGGTTTCGATAAACCGTCTACGGGTGATTTTCATTGCCATATCGCCTCCCCTGCGATTCCGACTGGAATTGCGCATGACCAAACACTTACGCCAAACTCCTCTCGGTCGTCGAATCAAACTCACTTACCGAAGGATCGCTGGCATGATAACAATGCGTCACATCGAATCGTACAAACGCTCGATACTCGGTCTCATTTTCGCCGTTGTATTCCTGCCCGGCGCCTTCGCCGTCAAGGAGGCGTCGATATTCGAAGGCGCTCCGGCCGCGCCTCCCGGCTACGAGGATTTCCAGAAGGCGCACGCCGCAGTCCTCTCCGGCAAGGTCCCTGCGATCAATCAAGCGCCGACAGTTCCCAGCGATATCGAGTTTCGCCGGGGCATTGTGTATGCCTCGCCGGGCGGCGTCGACCTTCAACTCGATCTCTTCCTCCCGGCAAAGACGGAGACCTCGCAACCGATC
Source organism: Candidatus Hydrogenedentales bacterium (assembly GCA_041744855.1). GTDB lineage: Bacteria > Hydrogenedentota > Hydrogenedentia > Hydrogenedentales > JBGTJY01. The sequence continues at coordinate 728 of JBGTJY010000250.1, read as the reverse complement.
CTGCTCTTCGTTCACGGCGGCGGATGGCGCAAGGGCAAAAAGGAGGACTATCTCTACTACAACATCGAGTTCGCGAAACTCGGTTACGTCACGGCGTCGATGCAGTATCGCCTTTCGCCGGAGCATCACTTCCCGGCCGCGGTGCAGGACGTGAAATGCGCGATCGCGTGGCTCAAGAAAAATTCGGCCGAGATCAACGGTGACCCGGGACGCGTCGCGCTGATCGGCGGCTCCGCGGGCGGACACCTCTCGATGATGGGCGGCTACGCGCAAGACCCGGCGCTCGATTGCCCGGATTTGCCCGAGGGACTCGACACGCGGGTGCGGGCGGTCGTCAACCTCTACGGTGTCGCGGACTGTACCGCGCCCGTCGCGCAGACAGCCCAGTCGGTCATCGACTTCATCGGCAAACCCTACGCCGACGCCCCGGAGGCGTACACCCAAGCGTCGCCCATGCATCACCTCGATAAGGCCGACCCGCCGACGCTGACGTTTCACGGCACCGTCGACGAACTCGTGCCGGTCGCGCAATCCGACGATCTGCACAAGAAGCTCGACGGACTGGGCATTCCGAACTATTACGACCGCATCGAAGGCTGGCCGCACACGATGGATCTCGCGCAACCCATCAACGACCGTTGCCGTTACATCATGCAGCGGTTTTTTGAAAAGCACCTCAATCTTTAGGCGCGATCGGACGGGCAGGAGGGCGTTCTAGTCTGCTGCCG
>JBGTJY010000249.1:0-4891 GCA_041744855.1 Candidatus Hydrogenedentales bacterium | reverse complement strand
CGACGATCGGGACGTCGGGCAAGTCAAGCAGAATTGGATGCACGCGGGACCCCCGTCAATAGGTGTATCGGCTCACAAAAACAACGCCGCAAACTATATGCGAAACCAGGTGCGTAGTTCCGCATTGAAGGTTCGGAGTTCCGCATTCATCCTGCGGGGGTTGGAATCGCGCCGAGGGTCTCCCCCAACGCCGCTCGTAGAACACGAATCTCGGTTGGTAAATCCGCATTCCTTTAACCTAGCGGGCAACCGTGATCACCCGCTCATCACCCTTGCGGGTCGTCATGCCGAGCGCGTCCATGGCTTCGAGGAGCGGAATCAGATACTTCCGCGTAATCCCGAGCACGTCTTTTGCGGAGGATGCGGTGAATGCATTGGCGCCGAAATGATCCCCAAGTCGTCCCGCGGCCTCGTCGATGCGCGTGCGATGAAACGCGATCGCGGGATTGAACGTGCGGTTTCGCGTCGTGACTTCGGCGGCAACCAGCGTGCCTTGTTGCAGGAGATAGCGGTACAGGCGCGTGCGCTCTCGATCGCCGGCCAGCACGTCGTCCACGCGCGGCGGCGTCAGCCCGTCCGCGCGAAATGCCTCCTCGATCTCCGCGAGTAGGCGGTTTTGCGCGGCGCTTAGTGCGCCCGCGGGCGTAAACTTCGCGGCGCGCACAGTGGATTGCTCGACGACGATTTCGCCGCGCCGCGACCATTCACCGAGCATGTACTCGAGGAGCGGTTCCGCGAGACGCAGGCGTTTGTCGCCGTTGAACTGTTCCTTGGGCATTCCGCGCAAGGTGGGATTGGCCTTGTGATACTCCTGCAAGACTGAAACCATCTCCGCGCCCAGGCGCTCGGCGACCTCACGATGCACGAAGCCGTAACCGCCGATCTCGATCAGGGGAAGCCCCTCGAGTTTGGCGGTGAGCGCGTCAAGGCTTAGCCGCACGGATTGCGCGAGCGCATCCAACCCGATGCCCTTGATATCGAACGCGCGCACCGTCTCGACGACGCGATCCTCGACTGCGCCTTTCGCAAGGGCCTCGAGCCGCCGGAGCGATTCGACGTCGCGGCGTTTGTATCCCGCGTTGGCCGCGCCGAGGAATCGTCCGCCGCCGATCGTGCGCATCGGCGAGTAGCTGCGGAGGATAAACGGTTCGCCGTTGAGCACCGGCGCGGGGTCATCGAGCCGCAGTTGCATGACGCAACTCGCGCCGGGGGCCAGCGCGTCGCGATCGAGCAGGTGCGCGCGCGCGATCGTTTCCGTCGTGCCGAACAGAAGCCGCAGCGCCTGTCGATTTTTCAACGGGGGCGCGGCGGCGAGCAGCGTTACCTGCACATCAAGAACCTTGGAAACCGTAATACTTCCCGGCGGCGCGGCCACATCGCCCCGGCCCAGCGCGGCTTTTTCGACGCCCCGCAAATTGACGGCCGTGCGAAATCCTGGCAACGCGCGCTCGGCGGATGCGTTGTGCGATTGCACTTCGCGCACGCGCGCGCGAATGCCTTTGGGGAAGACCTCGAGCTCTTCGCCGGGGACGATCGATCCGCGCCGCAGCGTGCCGGTCACGATGGTGCCGAATCCGGTCATCGTGAACGCGCGATCGATCGGCAAATAGGCCCAACCTTCGTCGACCGGCGCTTCGCACTCGCGCAGAATCGCGTCGAATGCGCGCCGCAGATCAAAGATGCCTTCGCCCGTGATTGCCGAGCTGCGAACGATAGGCGCCGGCTCGAGGAATGTTCCCGCGACGAGTTGGCGCACGTCGTCCTCCACGATCGCGGCGAGATCGGATTCCGCCGAATCGCATTTCGTGATTGCGATGACGCCGTGGCGCACGCCGAGCAATCGCGCGATATCGAGATGCTCGACCGTTTGCGGCTTGACGCCTTCGTTCACGTCGACGACCAGCACGGCGGCCGTCATGCCCGTCGCGCCGCTGATCATGGTGCGGATGAATCGCTCGTGACCCGGGGCATCGATAATGCCCATTCCACCCGAGGGCAATTCCAGGTGCGCGTAACCCAGCGCGATCGAAATGCCGCGCTCCTTTTCCTCGCGCAGACGATCGGTATCGGTACCCGTCAGCGCCTTGACCAGTGCGGTCTTTCCATGGTCGACGTGGCCGATCACTCCGAGCGTCGTGTAGCGCATCACGCGATTTCCGCGAGCGCTTTCACGATGAGCGCGTCGCCATCTTCGGACACCGTGCGCAGATCGAGCACCACGCGTCCATCGTGGATACGGGCAACGATCGGCGTCGCCGCGGCGCGCAATCGCGCGATCAATTGGTCCGGCGACAACGTCGCGTGGCGCAGGCACAGCAACGCGGTCGGAATGCCCTCGCCCGGCAACGCGCCGCCTCCCGCGTAGCTAAATCCGTCCTCGATCGAAGACGTGTATGCCGCGGATAGTTTCTGTTGCACTACCAATGCACGTGCGCGAATACTTTCCGCAGGCGCGGCGATCATTCGCAATACAGGAATTCCGCCGGGCAACTTTTTCGGATCGCGGTAAATGCGCAGCGTCGCTTCGAGCGCGGCAAGGCACAGCTTATCGACCCGCAACGCGCGCAGGATCGGGTTTTTTCGCATCGCTTCGACTGCCGTTTTTTGGCCCGCGATGATTCCCGCTTGCGGACCGCCGAGCAGCTTGTCGCCGCTCGCGGTGACGACATCCACGCCGGCCGCGATGGCTTCGCGCAGGGTCGTTTCGCGCGGCAGACCATACTCGCTGAAATCGATCAACGCGCCGCTGCCCAAATCTTCGATGACTGTCACGCCGCTCTCGCTTCCGAGCGCTACCAGTTCTTCGCGCGACACGGACTCGGTGAATCCAAGAATCCGATAGTTGCTCGGATGCACTTTCAACAGGGCGCGTGTGTTCGAGTCTATCGCATCGGCGTAGTCACGGATGCGGGTTTTGTTCGTCGTGCCGACTTCGACCAGGCGCGCCATGCCCCGTTTGACGACTTCGGGAATCCGAAACGACCCGCCTATCTCGACCAACTCGCCGCGCGACACGACGACCCCGCCGTCTTGCGCGAACGTGTTGAGTGCGAGCAAAACGGCTGCCGCGTTGTTGTTCACCACGAGCGCAGCCTCGGCCCCTGTCAGTTCGGTTAGGAGATTCTCGACGTGCGCCATGCGCGAGCCGCGTGCGCCCGAGTCCAAATCGTATTCGACGTTCGCATAACCGAGCGCCGTCGCGCGGATCGCGTCAAGCGCCTCCGCAGCCAACGGCGCGCGGCCAAGATTCGTGTGCACGATAATGCCCGTTGCGTTGATCACTCCCCGCATGCTCGGGGCCGATTGCGCATGCACGCGGTTTTCAACCGCTGCGACGAATTCGCGCGTGTCAAACGTGGGGGCGCCATCACCTGAAAGAATGGCGTGTCGCCGCGAATCCAGCTCCGAACGAATTTCGCGAAGGACCATCTCGCGCGGGAACGAATCCGCGATGCGCCGGATTTCGGGCAACTCGAGCATGGCCTGCACCTGCGGCAGCGCCTGTAGGCGGGACTGTTGTTCGGGCGTCATGCGAGGTCTCTCGCGGGTGCAATTACTGCTAGTCAATCGAAACGGTCGCGGGCATCAACGATCGAACTTGCAGGCCCCAGTGGCCGTTCTTGTTTGTGACGATCCACGTCGCGGGGACGGACCGGTATATCGTGCCGTCCGCGCGCAGCCTGCTGAATACGACGTCGAAGTGCACCTGTGTCTTGGACGCGTACGAGGGCACGGCGGAATCGAGCGTGCTCGAATGCCAACGCTCGTTCGCGCGCATCGCGTCGAAATTCGTGACCAGCTCGCTCGCTTTTTTGGAAATGGATGCTTTGCCCTCCGCCATGATAAACGCGTGCGGATAGTTGCTCAACGCTTGCAGCCGCGCATTGTCGGACTTATTGAACGCCATGAAGAATTCATCCAGGACCTTGCGCGCCGCCGCGATGGATTCCGCCTCCGCCGACGAATCCGGCTCAAGCAGCGCGCGAAATTGTATCCGCCACTCGCCGTCGCGCTTCAACAGAATCAGCGCCATCTGGCCCCAGTATTTGTACCGATTCTCCGTGCGCTCGCGAAAATATTCGACGGTACAGTTCGCTTTCTCGGCGGAAACCAATCCGAATGCGATCGACGCGATCGTGGATTCCGCGCGGCCCTCGAGGGACCTCGTAGTATCGATCGGCCCGTCGAATTGTTCGCGACTCTCGGCGATAGCCATCTCCGGGCCGTACAGGGAAATATGCGGATAGACGAGCGCGTCGCGGATATCTTCGATCTCCACTGAGTCCCACGCCGCGAAGAAACGCTCGACCGCTTCGCCTGCCTCGGCTTCCACGCTATGGTCCTCGGCTTGTGCCATTGCCGCTCTAGACGTCGACGCAAGCAACAACGCGATTGCCGCGAATCTACTGAGTCTTGTTTGCAAAATCATGGTCGCACCTCGGTTAGCTCGTCATCATATCGCACGACGGTCGACTCCCGCATGGCGGGTCGCACCGACCGCAGGCTGGAAGCCTGCACTGCAAGCAAAATCGCGGACGTGTCACTTGTAGGGACGGGTTTCTACCCGCCCCCAGGGATCTCAGTCACCGAGGATGATCGCGAGGAGATCGCGCGCGATGGCTACCGCATCGTCGTCGCCCTCGAGCTTATGTGCCACCGCCACGCGATCTTTCAGCGCGAATTCGACGCGCTTTCCGCAACGCTCGAGAATATTTTCCCGCAGCTCCTCGTCGAGCAAGTGGTGGCCGTTGAACTCGATGGCGACGGCTTGCTTGCCTGCGACGACTCGCAACGCGCCAGCCTCGCCGGCCATCGCGCGCACGCGCATGATCTCGAGCAACCGCAACACCGGCGCGGGCGGGTCGCCGAAACGATCCGTCAACTCCGCCTT
>JBGTJY010000248.1:0-2959 GCA_041744855.1 Candidatus Hydrogenedentales bacterium | reverse complement strand
TTACGATTACGATTACGATTACGATTATGAGGGGGTGGACGAGGGGGTGGACGAACTTTCAGTGCATGGGTGGGCGAGGATTGGGATGAAGGTGGCGCGTGACGAGGGTAATTTATTGGCAGAATGCTGGGGAATCGCGAGAAAACGCAGCTCACTGCGCATCGAAACTACTATTTTTGACACGGTCCAAAATTCATTGATTTTGGGCTTGCCAAGGGGGAAACACGGTGCTACAATGCGGTTGCTGGGTTCAGTTACAGAGTTCGGCATTCGCCCGCTGAATTCAACGTGACTGAACTTTTGATGGTGGACATCAGGTGACCCCGACGCCTGATGTCCTTTTTAGTTTTTGGGTGTATTCTTTGCGCGCCGCGGACGATGTCGCCTCGCTTCGTCAGCGCCGTTGCGTGAGTCACGATGGCGACGGGCGTGTGAGGCGTACGTGGCTGCAGTTACTCTCTTGGGGAAGGAGTGACTTGAGGTAGAATTGGTAGTTGCACGTCCCACAAACCCGCCGTCATCGTGACTCAAGCGTCGCGTAATCGTCTAGTTGTCTCCTTGCCGTTCTTCGAACTTCGTTTCGGTTTGGCTGTGTGATGGTGGACCTGGTCTATCCCGACTTTCCGACTTATCGATCCTGTCTTGCTACTAACCTGTCGCGAGAGATCTCGATAGGTGAGCCCACGAGGCCGCCTTGGCTGCAGTTACTCTCTTGGGGAAGGAGTGACTTGAGGTAGACTTGGTAGTGCTGACCTCGCAAGCCCGCCTATCGAAAGCTCCCGCGCAGGTTGATTTATTTGGGATTGCCCTTCTGCCTCAGAATGGCCGTGACTTCCAACTCGGGCGCTACTGCGCCGCGTCCGCAATCGGGTTTGATCTCGACGCGAATCACGGACACGTCCGGCGTGATGCCCGTATGGTTTCTGATCTCGATGGTGTTGTAACGCGAATCGAGAAACATTTCCGGCTTGAGGCTCGTGCGGAAAATTGGCTTGTTGTTTTCGCCCAGCACAAGCACGTCGAAGCCGCAGTAGGAGATCACCTGGGGATTTGGAACCCACGTGAACCGCAGCGCCTCGAGGTGTTTGCCTTGAACGCGCTCGGTCACGATGAAGTCCGAACCCAGCCGAATTTCTTCGGTCACGTAGAAAGGATGAATCTTCGCGAGGAAGAGTTTGCGCGCGGTGTCGTCCGGCTGCATGTCGGTCGCCCACGCAGTAAGCTCCGTGACGCGCGCGGGGGTCTGCTTCAGGTCTTTCTTGCCGCGAACGATTTCGACCTGGTTACCGGCTTCCAATTTCACGAAGTCGGAATCGAACTCGTCGTTACGCACGCTGACGCGGCCTTCCGCGAGGATAACGCGGGTCGAAACGGCAGTCACTTGCACATCGAACGAGGTACCGTAGACCGAGACGTCGCCATTGGGCGTGAACACACGGAACACGTCGCCCGAACGCGCGACATCGAAATACGCCTGACCCCCATGGACGGTCACCTTACGTTCATCGTGAACCTCGACGGTGGTCCCGCGGTTCAACTTGACCTGCGTCGGACCCGCGAGGGTCAGCATCAGGCGGCTTGACTCGCCGGTTTGGTAGCGCGCGTCTTTGGTGATGTAATCCTTGACGCGGGCGCTGCGAAATTCGCCGTTCCCATTGCTGACGCGGGCGGTGCTGCCTTCGTCGAAGGTGACGACGCCGACGGCGTTCGCAGGCATGGCGGGCGCGGGCCACTTGTCGCGGATGACGGCACCCAAAATCACGAGGAGGATTGCGGCCGCGAGCGGGATGACGCGACGGAGGCGCTCGCGAATGCCGTCCGGATGCTTGGCGCGCCAGTTTGTTTCCTGGAGGTCCTTGCGGAACATCACTACGTCCATTTCCGGCAAGTGTTCCATGACGCGCTGCGTCAGGTCGCGCGTCAGGCGGAACTCGGCGAAGCCCTCGAACAACTCAGCGTTGGCGCGCTGTTGCGCACGCAGGAGACCACGGCACCGGGTACACCCGGCGACATGTTCCTCGAGGATTACCCTCTGCGCGTCGCTGAGCTCATCATCGAGAAATGCTTGATGAAGCTGCTCTATTTGCGTACAGGATGCCACTGACTCTCTCCCTCGTCTTCACTGCTTGATGAATCTTTGCTCGATAAATCCCTACTTAACGAATCCTTGTCGGACAATAAATCCCTCAATTGGCGCGCGGCTCGCTGGAGAATTCCGCGGACTTCGTCCTTGGATTCTCCCGTAAATGTGCTGATTTCCTCGTAGCTAAGCTCTTGCAAATACCGGAGAATGACCGGTAAGCGGTATCGCTCCGGGAGACTGTCGATGGCGTTTTGAATCTGTTCGTAGCGCTCCTTGGACTCGACTTGGGCGCGAGGGCCGAGCCTGGCGTCCTCGATGGAAATTGTCCGGCGCATGGGGAGAGGTGTCTCCTTTTGCCGCCGTTTTCCGTGTCGACGCAGCCAATTGGCCGACGTGCGACAGGCGATTTCCTTGAGCCACGGGGCGAAGCGTTCGGGGTCTTTGAGCCGAGGCAGGCTTCGGTAGGCCGCCCACATCGCCTCTTGGGCGATGTCTTCGGCGGCTCCATACCGGCCAACGTAGTAGAAAGCGGTGGCGTAGACTGCGCCTTGGTAGCGCTTAACGAGAGACGCGAAGGCATCGTTATCGCCTTCGATGGTTCTCCCGACCAGATACGCATCACCAAACTCCACAGACCTCAGCTCCTCCCCGAGCGTGTCGTAGTATTAGTGGTTCGTGAGGAACCGGGGTACACGGCATGTTCCATTATTGAACGATCGGGCTTGCGGGGAGTAGGGGCAACCGAAGATTGGACGGGATTCGGGGCATTTCATGGGAAGTATGGGAGGGATGGGAATTATGCGAGGGATGGGGAAGCATGGGATGTATGAGTGCGACGGACTGGGGAGAAATGTACCGATTACGATTACGATGACG
>JBGTJY010000247.1:0-5513 GCA_041744855.1 Candidatus Hydrogenedentales bacterium | reverse complement strand
CTTAGCGCGGTGGCGATCACGAATTGGCGCGAGGCACAAATTCAGCGGAAAGAGGCTAGAGACCAACAAGAGAGGGCGGATTCCCAGCAAAGGCTGGCGGCGAGCCGCCGAGCGGAGTTGTACGCCCGCGAAGCCGAGAGGTGGCATACCGTCGAATCAGATCCCACGCGGGCACTGTTCTACTATGTGAAGGCGGCGCGAGAATGTCAGGCGAGCGAGATCGATGGAAATTTGTATTCATTGCAGATTCAACGCCTGACCAGGCAAATGCCTAGGGCGGTGCTGTTCCAGGAATCAACGAGCCGCGCGGCGGAATTCAATCCGGATGGGACTCGTGTACTCACCGCATCGCTGGACGGCGTGGCTCAGCTTTGGAATGCGACCACAGGGGAACCTGTAGGCGAACCGCTTCTACACGAAGCTGAAATTTTCTCTGCGGTTTTCAGTCCCGATGGGAAGACGATACTGACGACCAGTGGAGATCGGCTTCAAACTGGGAAAGCTAATATGTGGGACGCAAACACGGGAGAACTCCTGAGCCTAGACTTGAAGACCGATCTCATTGTCTCGATGGCGGTCTTCAGTCCGAATGGCAAGTTAATCGCGACGCGGCTTGCAGAGCCAGGCAGGTTGAGTCACGACGTCCAGGTTTGGAATCCAGCCACTGGCGAACCAGTGGGTGAGGTGATGAATCATGTGGGTTGTTTCATCAATTCGATTCAGTTCAACAAGGACAGTTCACAGATAGTCACCGCTTTCGACGATCACCAATTGAAGGAGGGACACGCCCGCGTGTGGGACGCCTCCACCGGTAAACCTGTCAGCGATTGGATGAAACACGAACTGTTCATGTGCGCGGCCGAGTTCAGCCCCGACGGCAAACGGATCTTGACGGCTATGGGACCAGAAGCACGCCGATCCGGAGCCGGTATGGCCCAGCTATGGGACGCGGCCACGGGGAATCCACTCGAGACTCGATTCCAGCACGAGTTCGGCGTCGCGTCCGCCCACGTTAGTCCGAACGGACGATGGGTAGCGACGGCATCGTGGGACAATACGGCGCGGATATGGAACAGCGAAGTAAGCGTGGCAGCGGGAGATCCGTTGGAACACGAGTCGTGGGTGCATTCCGCCAGTTTCAGTCCGGATGGAATGTATCTCGTAACAGCGTCCGGAACGTATAACTTGGATGATGAGGACGGGCCCGGTTGGGCACAAGTGTTCGAAGTACCGGATGGCAGGCCGGTCTCCAAACCGATCAAGCACGAAGAGATGGTCCGATCGGCGTCCTTTGATGCCGGCGGAAATCGATTTCTCACGCTATCGTGGGGAAGGGTGCGAGTGTGGGATCGCGACCCGGAGCAGCCGGTTAACATTCCATTTGGTCCAAAGGACTTATTAGTGCATTTTGCCGCGTTCAGTCACGACGGAGAGTCGTTTATATCCATTGATCGAACCAAGATTCAGCGTTGGGACACGAGATCTGGTGCCGCTGTCGGACCTCCGATTCAGAATGAGAACTTCATCACAGAAGCGGCACTCAGTCCAGACGATCGGCGAATTGTTGCCGCAGTAGGGGATGGCACTGTCGAGATTTGGGATACGGCCACGGGAAAACGCGTGGGTCCGCAGTTAGAGGACAGCAAACAGTCAGTCAACTCACTTTCCTACAGCCCCAATGGGGATCGAATACTTGCAATTTGTTCAGGCTCAGCCTTTTCGGGTCTAAATAGTGCGGCGCGTATTTGGGACGCGGATTCTGGAAGGCTAGTGGGTCAACCGATGGATCACTCGGAACCGGTACACTCTGCAGCATGGAGTCCGGACGGTCGTCAAATCGTCACAGCGTCGGGAGACGAAACGGCGATCGTGTGGGAAGCCGCCACAGGCACTCCCGTGCTTCCGCCGCTGGAACACGAGCAGCCCGTTCTTTCCGCTTCGTTTAGTCAAGACGGTAAGTGGATTGTGACATCGACCGCCGAGCGCAGCACCTTGTTGGACTGGGAAGGCCAGGCGCGGATTTGGGAAGCGAGCACCGGCAAGATGATCTCCACTTCGCGGAAACACGAGGGTAGTGTGCCCGTGGCGGTCATTAGCCCGGATGGTACAAGATTCGCTACAGCGAGCAGCGATCATACGGCGCGGGTCTGGGACACGAACACCGGAGAACCTGTGACGAACCCCTTGCCCCATGACGGTTTCGTGAGTTCGATCCAGTTTAGCCCAGACGGCAAGTGGGTTCTCACCGCATCCAGCGACGATGGAACCGCCCATGTATGGGAGACCGAGACCGGTCATGCCGTTGGCGCGCCGATGAGCCACGGTCCATTCTTGGATACTGCAAGCTTCAGTCCGGATGGAAAGCGCATTTTTACCGTGTCGCGCAACACTGTCAAAATTTGGCAATTCGGGTCCGTAGTAGAGACCATCCCGGATTGGATGCTGGATACGGGCGAAGCGCTATCCGGGTTACGACTCACCGATGCTGAATCGCTGGAACCGATCCCGGCTGCCGAGCTTATTCAACTGCGGCGGGAATGGTTTGAACGATTGAGTACGGCGGCGTCTACAGGCGACGAAGCAGCACAGTTTGTAATTCAGCGGTGGTACCCGGCCCCGGCCGGTCCGTGGGCCAAACCGCAGGCGACGGTTGATCATCCGCCGCTAATTGGAGAATAGCGAGCGTGGCGTCTGACAGAATAAGACGGGGAAAAATGGAGGAAGAGAGATAGCAGGGGACAGGGAGAGTAGGGGAGAGCCACCGCCGATGATGGTCCTTAGTTCGGAGCGGTACTCTAGTCATCATTAAGCCATAGGGAGGGACGCGAGGAGCGATACCCTCCCGGACTTTTGCAAATTTTCGGTGTCTTTGTTACAGTGTAACCGCTGATTTTCGAGAGAATTACGATGAAAATCGGCGGACATGTTCGCGAGGTAGCTTATGCCCCCTGATAGCGCGGTTGCGGAACGTCCGGCTGAGTTTCCGCGCATTTTTGAGAAGACGGACCGGCGTGTGTTGTCCAAGCGCGGGGTGATGTGGCTTGGGCAGACGTGCAATTTGCGGTGCTACTTCTGTTATTTCCTGAACCGGATCGAGGATGCGGATCACGTCGAGCACCCGTTTATGACGCTCGAGAAGGCGAAGAAGATTTGCCATACGCTTCGCTACTTTTACGGCAACACCGCGATCGATATTCAGGGCGGTGAGCCGACGATTCATCCGGACATTCTCGAACTCATTCGCTATTGCCACGAGATCGGACTTTATCCGACGTTGATTACGAATGGCCTCGTGCTTGCCAAGCCGGAGACGCTGGCGAAATTCAAAGAGGCGGGCATTCGCGATTTCCTCGTCAGCCTGCACGGGATTGGCGACATTCACGATCAAGTCGTGTGCCGCAAGGGCGCGTACGAGAAGATCATCAAGGCCATCGAGAACATGGTCGAGCAGGATGTGCCGTTTCGGTTCAACTGCACGATGTCGAAGCCGGTGGTGCCGATTCTGCCGGAGATTGCGCGCAAGGCGGTGCAGTACGGCGCGAACGCCGTGAACTTTATTGCGTTCAATCCATTCGAGGATCAGGAAACGGGGATTCGCACGCACGACAACGTCGCGAAGTATTCCGACATCAAAGTGAAGCTCGGCGAGGCGATGGACATTCTCGAAGCGGCGGGCATCGAGTGCAACGTGCGCTATCTGCCGATGTGCATGGCGGAAGAAAAGCACCGGAAGAATTTTTACAACCTGCAGCAGTTGCCGTATGACCACCACGAGTGGGACTACGCGAGCTGGATGTGGACGGGCATGCAACCGCAGCGCATGAAGCCCGGGACGCTGAATGCGCCGTTCAAACTCGGGCGGCTCGCGCGCAGGCTCTACGTGCAAGATGCGAATCAGCTCGTCGAGAAGCTCGAGGCGAATCCGTTGCGCGAGAATCTCTTTTATCGCGCGCAACATGCCGTGGCGAAACTGGGCGAATGGTTCAAAGGACGCGAACATTGGTATCACCGCGAGGCGAAGTTGCGGGCGGTGATGGACCTCAAGTATCAGCAGCACGACAAGTGCAGCCAATGCTCGCTGCGCAGTATTTGCGATGGATTCCACGGGGATTACGCGCAGTTTTACGGGACCGACGAGGCCGTGCCGGTCACGAATATTCCGCTCGTGGACGACCCGCTTTACTACATCCAGGCGCAGAAGAAAGTGGTCGAGGAAGAGGATAAGTCCTGGGCTTTGTAGGGTTTCGGGTCTGGGGTCTCGGGTCTCGGGTCTCGGGTCTCGGGTGTACGATGGCGAGTGCGGACCCGTGATTTGGATCCGAAGACTCTGCTTCAACACCCGGACGCGCGGGAGCGCGACCCTCCGGCTTTTGCGCGTGTCAGTCGAGGCTGTAGATTTCTACGAACTTGCGGGTTTCTTCAAAGGTTTCGTGGAGGGCGTTGACTGCGATGTCGGCGAACTCGACGTGTCCTTGGGTTGCGCCGCGCTCGATGCTTTGGGCGAGCATTCGCATTCCTTCGGCGCCGACGTTTGCGCTTGCGCCTTTGATCGTGTGGGCGATGTGGCGCACTTCTTTTACGTCCCCGTTGAGCCGCGCGTTTTCCAGGTCGCGCAGACGCAGGTTCATGTCATCAATGTAAATCTGGAGCAACTCGAGCTCGAATTGCCGATCGCCGTCGGACGAGAGGCGCAGCCGATCGAGATCGATCGGGGACACGTTGACGCTGGAATTCATTTGGCCTCCGGGAGTTGGCGATGGGTCTAAGCGGGAGTCGTTAAGGAAAATCGGGAAGGCGCGGTTTCAGGTTCGCGTGACGAATTTGATTTCGGGGTAAAGGGTGGCGCTGCAACCGGGACATACGGCGTGGCTGAATTCCGCCTCGGAGCGTTCCTGGAGGTAGGTCTCTATTGCTTCCCAGTAGCCGTCGTCGTCGCGCACGCGTTTGCATGCGACACAGATGGGGACGAGTCCGCGCAGGACTTTCAGCTCGGCGATCTGGCGCTCGAGTTGGGAGCGATGCGATTCGATCTCCGCGAGGTGGCGCTCGATTAGGATACGCTGGTCGTAGAGTTTGCAGAAGACGTTCACCTTGGAGCGCAGCAGCGCGGGCGGGATTGGCTTGATCAGATAATCAACGGCACCCAACTCGTAGCCGCGGAAGATGTGTTCCTGTTCGCTCTGCGTGGCGGTGACGAAGATGATCGGCATGTTGCGGGCGTGCGCCGTCTCGCGGAGGCGCTCGGCCGTTTCGTAGCCGTTCATGCGCGGCATGTGGACGTCGAGGAGCGCCAGGGCGAACTCCTGGGACTCGATGATCCCGCAGGCCGCTTCGCCGGAGGAGACGGTCCGAACCGCGCGTCCCGGCTGGCTGATGAGCCTTTGCAACAGCGCGGCATCCGTCGGGCTATCGTCTACAATAAGTACGGTACTGGCGCTGATGGATGACACAATTGCCTCCCCCGTTTGGTCTGTGAATTGGGTTTTTTCCCGGAAGTTCCCTTGGGGATTATA
>JBGTJY010000246.1:0-8023 GCA_041744855.1 Candidatus Hydrogenedentales bacterium | reverse complement strand
GTTGACCAGGTCGCGCTCAGAAAAGTTTTCTGTGTCGAGCGGTAGACCGCGATCCTTGCGGTATCGTTCGAGACGGTCTAGGACTAGCGTGCTTCCAAGGTGACGTTGCACCGATTTGTCGAAAGCAATTTGTCGTAAGGTCGTACCGGCATTTGTGTTAGCCGTCAGCAACACGTCCAGGTTTGGATTCAGAAACACCCGCAAGGGAAGTTCACGGACACCAAGTAATACCTGTGCCGTCGCTTTGTGCTGACCGTCGAAGACATGGATTCTTGCCTTGGCTTCCTCCTCTTTCAATTCTGTCCACGCCAAGCTGACCTGGAGCTGAGGACGCTTCTTATGAAACTCTTCGATTAAGCCATTCAGACTACCGCCGACAGCGCGGGGATTGATACGGTCGTCGTGGAACAGATACTCAATAGGAAGCTTCACGAAGAAGTATCGCAAGCCGCTCAACTCGTCGCGATACAGAGGAAGGCGCTCAATCTCGTTGTGCTGCAACTCAGGTAGTGAATACCACACGGAGCCATTTTCGATCTGCAACGGCAGATCGTACACGGCACCTTTGTAACGGCGCAGAACATCGCCAAGATTTGGGCGCCGGTTTTCGTTCGCCGCCTCGTCTCGGATTGAGAGGAAACGAGCGACGACGCGTGCAACTCGTAAATCACTGGCCTGCTTGGAACGATTGCACGAGGCGTGGGTCAAAGCGAAATTGCTTGGGTCGTCCTTCCCGCCGACTTTTATCGGCTCCACATGATCAATGTCGATGGCGTCGGCATGTAGCTTCATATCAATTGGCTTTTCGCAGATAAAGCACTTGCCGATTTGTATTCCGTGGAGTTTCTTTCCAAGTTCCTTCCGTTGATCTGAGGATAGAGCGTTCAGGTAGAGAGAGCCCATAATCGTCCTATTCGGAAATTAGTCGTTGCGGCGTTGCAATGCGCCTAATTCACGCCGATGCGGTATCGATTCTGACTTTGACTAAAAGACACATTGGGGAGATAGTAGACTTAGTGGTTTACCGAATCCAACACCACAATGATCGTCCTGATATATTCCCCCGAATTCGTAGCGCTCACCTCCGCTCGTGAATCCCCAAGGAACGCGAATCCTTCCTTCGGTAAACCGGTGAATGCCGCCATGCGATCGATCCTTTCATTCGGTTCTGCCGTGAACAGTTGGCGCTTCGAGTTCGAAGCACGCGCCGCCGCCGTCGAGATTGTGATAACGGACTGTGCCGCCTTGCAGCGTGAATATGCGCTGGGCAATCGAGAGGCCGAGACCCGTGCCATCGCGCTTGCCGGTGTAGAAGGGCGAGAACACGTCAACCCCCTCTTCGACGTGGACGCCGGGACCGTTATCGACGACGCGAAAGACCGTCATTCTCCCGACTTGATGCGCGAAGAGTTCCACGCGGCCGCCTTCGGGCGCGGCTTCGATTCCGTTGATGACGACGTTGGTCAATGCTTCGACGATGCGATTGCCGTCGACGTGCATCACTTCGAGACGGTCCGTCGGGTGAATGACGACGGCCACGGATTTGGCCTCCGCTTGGTGCGCGCAATTTGCGACGGCGCGCTCCATGATCGCGCTTGCCTCGCATTCGCGGGGACGGAATTCGAAGGGTTTCGCGCATTGCAGAAAGGTGGAAATCGAGAGTGCGATTTGATTGACCTCGTGGATGATCGATTCGAGGTCGTCGCGCTGATTCTCGTGCTCGACTTGGCGCAACAAGAGCTCGGCGCGGCCCGTGATGATGGTGAGCGGATTGCGGACTTGATGGACGACGCCCGCGGCCAATTCGCCGAGCGCGACGAGCTGATTGTTGAGCGCATTGGTGCGTTCCTGGCGGCGGCGTTCGGTCATGTTGCTGAACAGGAGAATGGCGCCCTCGACCCCGGACTCGCCCGCGATCGGCGAAATCGAGACGCCGATTTCCTTTTGACTCCACGCGGTTTCGCCCAGCGTAATTTCGAGCCGCGAATGTTCGGCGCGGTTTTCGGACACGTCCGTGATGATTGAGGCGAACGGATGCATGCCGGGAAGCGAGGCGAACGCGACGCCGGCGTGCAGTTCATTCTCGGACAGGTTCAGGTGATCGCGCGCGGCGTCGTTCGCGTAGGTGACGCGGCCGTCGAGTCCCACTGCGACGACCCCGGCCGCAAGATTGCCGAGGACGCGCGCACACACGTCGCCTTGAGCCGCACGAACTGCTTCAGATTCGTACTGCAAATTGTCCCCCACCGAATTCCCCCCTTTTTTTAAGCGATCGTACAGCCTCGAACAAAACCCGTCCAAAGTGCGAGATTGCCACGGCCGCGCGCAATGCTTTAAGGCGCGCGGCCTCGCAATGACGGGTTTGGTTGGAGGCTCTTCGTACTGAGTCCCCTCGCGATGGCCGCGAATTCATCCAAGCTGAGGGTTTGCGGGCGGCGGCCCGGATCGATTTCCAGATGGTTCATGATCGCGATCGTATCCTCGGCCGTAACGCCGAATGGCGCCGATTTGGCCAACGTGTTGCGCAATGTTTTGCGGCGTTGCGAAAACGCCTTGCGAATGACCTCCGACAAGAATTGTCCATCGACGTCGGGATAGAGCGGCGTTGCGCGCGTGCGCATCCGCACGATACAACTGTCGACCTTGGGCCGTGGCTTGAAACACGTCGCAGGCACTTTGTGCACGATGTCGACTTCGCCGTGGTAAGCCGCCGCGAGGGACAACACGCCGTAGTCGTGATCGCCGGGCCGCGAGGTGAGGCGATGGCCGACTTCCTCCTGCACCATCACGACCATGCGGTCAACGCGCAGGGGCGATTCCCAGAAGAGGAACAAAATCGGCGTCGTGATGTAGTACGGCAGATTCGAGACCATCGTGGTCGACTTTGCGCCGGGCAGGTATTCCTCGACGAGTTTGTCGAGCTCGTGATTCAAGATGTCGCCGCGGAAGAGTTTCAGGTTCGTTGCGGCCGAGAAGCGATCTTGGAGCAAGGGGATGAACGCGGGATCGATTTCGACGGACAACACGCGGCCTGCGCGATCGATGAGGCGGGTGGTCAGCGCGCCGAGTCCCGCGCCTACTTCGACTACGTCGGTAGCCGGAGTAAGGCCCGCGGCGTCGACCATGATCCGGTTGATGTTGTCATCCAACAGGAGGTTTTGGCCGAGCGATTTTTTGAAGCGGAAGTCTCGGGGGAGAGTGGCGATCATTTTCTATTTGTTTGGAGTTCCGCATTCATGCAAAGCGTGGGTGGAATAGGCACGTCCACTCCCCCACTCCCCGCATTAACGCGGAACTAAGAACCTTTGTTTCGAGCGGAGTATACAGCATCCATGGTGAGTTGGTTGGAACGCTCCTGTTATGATCGCGCGTAACATGCCGCAATTTATCATCGAACAGCCTGGCGTTCCGCCGCAATCGCACGACATCACCGTGCGCGAGGTTTCGCTCGGGCGCGAGAAGGACAACGATATCGTCCTCGTGGCGGACGAAGTGTCGCGCCATCACGCGAAGATCAAACTGCAGGGCGATCGCACGATTCTCTACGACCTGCAGAGTTTGAACGGCACCTACGTCAACCGGCAGCGAATTCAAGAACGCGTGCTGTCGGACAAAGACGAGGTCTGGCTCGGGGGCAAGTGCCGCGCGCTTTTCCAAGATGACTCCGACGCCGTGAAAGAACGGCGCCGGCGCACGGAGACCGACTCGGCGCTGAGCCGCGACCTCAAGCTCATTCGCGAGGAGATGGAGAACGTCTCCGCGTCGATGACGATGATCGGACAGCGGACCGACGCCGCCGGATCGAGCACGCCCGTGCCCAAGGTGAGCGATGCCGACGTCCTGAAGATGAGCCGCGCGTTTCGCCGGCTGGACGCTTTGTACAAGGCGAGCAATGTCATCGCGTCGGAATTCGACCTGAACACGCGCATGCAGAAGTTGCTCGACCTCGCGATCGAAGTGATGCGCGCGGACCGCGGGTTCCTCATGTTGCGGGAAGAGGGCAAAGAGGAACTCGGCACGATGGTCGCGCGGGACATGGACCAAGAGGTTCAATCCGGATCGCCGAGCATGGGCATCGCGCGGCAGGCGGCGATCTACGGCGAACCGGTGCTGATGTCGGACAGCGAGGACGACTCGAAATTCGGCGGACGTGAGAGCGTGATTCGCCAACGGATTTTGAGCGCGATGTGCGTGCCGATCCGCACGAAGGATCGCATTCTTGGCGCGTTGTACGTCGATACGAAGCGCTTGGATATCAAATTCGGCCAGGAAGATTTGGAATTGTTCCACGCATTCGCGAGCCAATCCGCGATGGCGATCGAAAACGTCGGGTTGCACGATCGCATGGTGGACCAGGAGAAAAAGCGCGCGGACCTCGAGCGCTTCCTGTCGCCGTCGGTGGTCGATCTGGTAATCCGCGGCGGACGCGACATCGAGCTCGGCGCGCACGAGTGTCTCGTGTCCACGATGTTTTGCGATATTCGATCGTTCACGCCCATCGCCGAGCGCATGAAGCCGGACGATCTCGTGGCAATGCTGAACGAACACTTCACCGCGGTGACCGAAATTGTGTTTGAACGCGGCGGTACGCTGGACAAATTTATCGGCGATGAAGTGATGGCGCTATTCGGCGCGCCCATTCCCGCTGAAATGGATGCGCTCCGCGCGGTCGAGGCGGCAATCGCCATTCGCGCGAAGAACGAGGAATTGAATGCGACGCGGCCCCAACACGGGTGGCCGACTCTCGCGCTGGGGATTGGGATCAACACGGGTGAAGTTCGCGCGGGATTCCTCGGTTCGCCGAAGCGCATGGACTTCAGCGTGCTCGGCGACCACGTAAACATTGCGAGCCGCTTGTGCAGCGTCGCTAAGCCGGGCCAGATCGTCATCGGCGCGCCGACGTTTGAGCGCGTGCAGGAGATGATCGAAGCGCAATCGATCGGCGCTCCCATCTTGAAGGGGAAGGAAGTTTCCGTTACGGCGTATGAAGTATTGGGATTGAAGAACCCGGCGCCGGTATCGCAGTCGTCGCCGGTTTCGGCTTGAGGTTGTACTCGGATTCGGGTTCATGGGTCGTTCGATTACGATTACGATGACGATGCGAGTTGTCATGAAGGCTTCGCCTTGTTCCTAACAGAATGAAAATGCGGTGCAAGTCGTTTTGTCGATTACGATTACGATTACGAAGCACGAGCACGAGGGGTGCTGGCGAGATTGTATTTTCGTAGCAGCACGATGACGACGGGTGAAGAAGTGCGCGGGTATTCGTGGGGAGTTGGGCGCTTTCGGGTCGTTCTTGCGGGAAATTGGGGAAATACACTAGAATCTAGGACTCGCGTGGCGCTGTGTATTCGATTCGCAAAGTCAGCGAGATGACCGGCGTGCCTGCCCATGTGCTGCGGCAATGGGAGGCGCGATTCACACAGTTGAAGCCCAAGCGGGACCGGGCGAACCGCCGAACGTACAGCGAGTCGGATGTCGATACGGTGCGGCGCATCAAGGAATTGCTCCGCCACGAACGGCTAACGACACGCGGCGCGAAACGCCGGCTCGCGCAGGAATTGCACGGAGAAGGCCGCCCGAAAACCGAGGCGGAATTGCTGGACCTTGTCGACAAGATTCAGGATGAGGTCCGCGCGATGTTGGATATATTAGACAACGGTCGCCTAGGTTAGGCGGATGCGGTCGCGCTAAAAAAGCGACCGCACATCAAAGTAAGTCACCCTGTCGGGGTGTAGCGCAGCCCGGTTAGCGCGCTTGACTGGGGGTCAAGAGGCCGTGGGTTCAAATCCCGCCACCCCGACCATTCAACTACTTACGGCACAGTGGGTTATGGCCTTGCCGTAAATACCTGTTGACTCGGTGTACAACGGGTTGGCATCCTTATTTTGCAGTTCATGACGCGAGTAAGGCGCCGGAATGGCATCGCTTGTACAACGAAATGGGGACTGGTACGTCGCATGGCGTAAGGGGACTCGCTAGCGACGCAAGTCCCTCGAAACCCAGAACAAGACCGAAGCGAAGCGGCGGCTCGAGATACGGGAGCGGGAACGGGTCAACGACAAATGGGCGCCCGTCGCTGTGAAACACGATCCCGCGGTCGACGAGTTTTGGCCCCTCTATGAACGATGGCTGCGGACTGAGAAGGCCCGGGCCACAGTGGATAATCGGCGGTCGCATTGGAAGACGCTCAAGGCGACTTTCGCGCCGGCACGATTGGGCGACGTCAACCGGGCTGACGTTGAACGCCACAAGGCCGCGTGGGTTGAGGCGGGCAAAAACCCAACGTCCCTAAATTCGTTCCTACGGGAAATGCGCGCCTTGTATAACGATGCGCGGCGGGTGCACCTGGGGGAATTCGGGCCGCTGTACAACGGAAGCAATCCCTTCGCCTGAGTGACGCACATTCCAGTTCCCAAGGGCGATGATCGGGTTTGTGCCGCGGATGAAATCGCGGCGTTGATTGCAACGGCGGCGCGGCTCAGGGAGCGGGACTCGGCCGCCGGTGAAACGGGCTTGCACGCGCAACTCCGTGTCGCCCGTTTCGAAATAGAAATTTCGGAACGAGTGCTAACGACCGCTATAGAGGAAGACTCGCTCTATCTATTAGCGCGATGTGTTGCGTTTTTGGCGTGAAGGAATTTTGGGAAACAAGGGGGTCTGCCTCGGATCACCTTGGAACGGGGGGTGGGCACCTGGCGAAAGGGATTTGGGAAACAAGGGTAATTCAGTAGTTTTATCAGAAATGGCGAGGTTCAATTTGGGGTCGTTAGATGGCGAGCACGATGGTTCGTCGGCCGGGCGTTTCTTCGCCCGTTGCCGCGGCCTTTTTGTCTTCCGCCCAGAGCCAGGCGGTGATTGCCTCTTTGATGTTCGCGAGAGCGCGCTGCTCGTCGGTGCCTTGTGACACGCAACCGGGAAGGGCAGGGCATTCCGCGACGTACCAACCGTCTTCGGCTTGTTCGATGGTGACGTGGAAGATCATTCGTAGTTCTCGTTCGACGGGATGAACAATTCTGGCGTCAGATCTAGCAGTAGCGCGTTCTCTTTCGGAGATTTGGGAATAGATCATTTGGCGCTCTTGGTGCTCGAACTCAAAATGCGATAAAGAAGCTGCCTTAGGTGCTTCATGATCGCAAGGGCGTCGGCTTGAGCCTTTTTGACATTTCTATTGACGACAGAGTCCAGTTCCTTGAAATTTCCGACTCGCAGATCGTAACGGATGTGCATGATGAGTGTGTCGTCGAATGGTTCGAAATCCAGCTCCGCTCGTACTAGGAAGGTTTCGACTTCGTGATTGACCCCAAAAGCTTTAGTGCAAGCTTTGAAAATCTTTTGTATTTGATCTATCGATAGTGTCTTTGGTTTTGGAAAGACCGCAGAAATCACGATGCGCGTCTCGCTTACTGTGCAAATGAAATCGTTCGGTGCGGAACTTTCTTTCCCCGTGGATTGTGACATTGAACGGTCCTTTCGAGATGTCGAGTTGCTAGACACCCTACCCTCACTTCCCTTCTGGAGCGAAACCTATTTGGCGCTTTTTGGGTGGGTCGTTTGGGGACATCAGTTCGCGAATGGCGTTGACGATTTCCTGGATGTCGCGATCGTGCTTGGAAAGCCTACGTTCGATGTTGTTGAGTTTCTGGGCGATTTCGGCGTGGGCACTTA
Organism: Candidatus Hydrogenedentales bacterium; assembly: GCA_041744855.1. GTDB lineage: Bacteria > Hydrogenedentota > Hydrogenedentia > Hydrogenedentales > JBGTJY01. The sequence goes on along the minus strand of JBGTJY010000246.1, from coordinate 355 downwards.
ATGCTTCGCGCATGCGTACAAATGCCCGGACAACAAAGACACTCATTTCGATCGCGCGCTGGGATTTGAGCACGGACGCAGCCATCATCGCGCCATGCTCGGTGAACGCGTAGGGGAGGGTGGGCGAGAATTTCAGGCGTTCGAGGTGGTCGCAATTTGCGACCACCTCGTCCTTTTCGGCCTTGGTGAGCTGGAACATGAAATCGGGAGGGAACCGGTCGACGTTTCGTTTGACCTGTTCATTGAGCCGTTTGGTGGCGACTTCGTAGAGCGCGGCCAAATCCGTATCGAGAATCACTTTGTGTCCGCGAATTAGAAAAATTGAGCGCTCAGCGCGTTCAGTCGTGAGCAGAAT
>JBGTJY010000245.1:0-2090 GCA_041744855.1 Candidatus Hydrogenedentales bacterium | reverse complement strand
GGGCGCAATTGTAGTGCAGGCATCCTGCCTGCAGCCGGGAAGGAGGTGGGCCGGGCGAAACTTCTCCGTTAGGGTGTCTTCAATACGATTAAATTCTGGGCTAAATCGAATTGCAGAGGAGGAGCATACGAAATGAGTAAGCGTATTTTTGTGTTTGCGGCACTATTGGGGCTTATACCGGCTATTGCCTTCGCGCAATTGCCCAATTCCATCGCCGTCATCGGCGACAGCATTTCACGCGCGGCAGTTTCGGACGACTCGATCGACCCGGACCAGCCGGAGCATTCGTGGAGCACGGGCAACGCGAACGACAGCGTCCTCAGCCATTATGAGCGTATCCTCGCGGCGAATCCGGGCATCTCCGGCCGGAATCGGAACAACGCCGAAAACGGCGCGAACTCGGGCGATTTGCTCGTGCAAGCGAACGCGACCGTGAGCCAGGGCAACGAGTACGTCACCATCCAAATGGGCGGCAATGACGTGTGCGCCGACGATACCGCCGGCATGACGTCGGTGGCCGAATACACCGCACGCTTCAATCAGGCGATCGACGTGCTGCAGGCCGGTTTGCCCGGCGCGACGATCCTGGTGTGCGAAGTGCCGAATGTCGGCCGCATCTACGACGTCGGCCGTTTCGATTTCTGGTGCCTGGTGAAGTGGAACACGTTCGGCTTCTGCGACAACATGCTGACGAACGGTTCGACGCAACGGAACGCAGCGCGCGCGCGCAACGTGGAATACAACAACGCGTTGCGAACCTTGAGCGCGCAACAGGGCGTCTTCTTCGATGACGACATCTTCGAAGTCAACTTCTCGAAGGGACAGTTGAGCAACATCGACTGCTTCCATCCGGATTTGAGCCTGCAGAACGCATTGGCGAATGCGACCTACGACGCGTCGCGGTTCTAAGTACGTATTCACTTTAGGGAAGTTTTGGTTGTACAACCCGCGAATTGCGCCGCGGATTCCGCGCCGATTCGCGGGTTAAATCATTTCCACCGCCTGGATCACGTTGATGACAAAAAATAGTGTGATTCATCCCTCCAGTATTTTTTCTGTTCTCGCTGAACTTTCGCTCAATTCCTCTCTGCGCCTCTGCGGCTCTGCGCGAGTAATTTCTTTGTCCCGTTATGCTGTAGCGTGCGCCGCGATCTTTTTCGCAAGCGCCGCGTCATGGGCCGCGCCGAAGATTGAGCTGGATCGAACAACCATCGACCTCGGCGTGGTGCAGTCCGGAATTGTCGTGAACACCTCCGTTGGCATTCGCAACTCTGGCGATGCGCCGCTGACCATCGAGCGCGTGCAGGCGTCGTGTCCCTGCACGAAGGTCGCCGTCCCGGAGGGCGATGCCGCGATGATAGCGCCCGCGTCCGAGTATCGGCTGCCGATACAGTACGACACCGAAGACCGCCACGGCAGCTACGGGTCGACGATCGTGATCTACACGAATGACCCCGTGACGCCGATCTCGATCGTCGAGCTGGGCGTCGAAATCCAGAAGCAAGTGCTTGTGAATTTCCCGGGCGGCATACAGTTTGGCCTCGCGCCAAAGGGAACCACGCTGCAGCAGGTGCTCACGTTCAAGCCCGGCGAGCCGGGCCAGGAACTGGACCTGATCAACATCGCGATGGACAACCCCGGCATCACGGTCCATGCGCAACAGATCACTGACGACGGCCAACCTCGCATCGAGGCCCAGTTCACCCTCGCGCCGGATTTGCCGTTGGGACAAGTGAAGCATACGGTGCACGCCCGCGTGCGAGCCGGCGCGGAAGAATTCCGGTTCGATCTCCCCATAACGGGCACCGTCATCGGCGACGTACTGATCACGCCGCCATCGATCAACAGTCCGCGGACGGCGCATGCCCCCGGCCAGCGGATATCGGAGATCACCGTGCAATCGAGCACGGGCGGACCCGCGCCGGAAGTGCTCGATGCCCTCGCCGTCGGGCCGCTCAAGGTAATCATCCACAAAGACGAGGCCCCGGAGAAATACACCATCGCGGTGCACGCATCGGACACCGCGCCCTCGGGACCCCGAGGCGGGACGGTCTACATCATGACGGCAAGCGCGGACGAACCGATCGTCG
>JBGTJY010000244.1:0-1610 GCA_041744855.1 Candidatus Hydrogenedentales bacterium | reverse complement strand
CGGCGGCCTGCGCCTGCGCGCCGCTGGAGGTCGCGGTCACGGTATGGCCGGCGCTCTGTAACACCTCGCGCATCACGGAGAGGATGGCGGATTCATCGTCCACCAACAGGATCGCGCGGGGCGCGTGCGCGCTTTCGCTCGTCGCCGGGCCCGGTGATTTCGGTTCGATTTGTTGGGCCGCCGGGAGATGGACGGTGAAGGTCGTTCCCTGGCCAGGCGCCGTCTCGAGATCGATCACGCCGCCCGCATTTTTGACAATCACGGAAACGGTGGCGAGTCCGAGTCCGGTTCCCTGGCCAAAATCCTTCGTGGTAAAAAACGGTTGGAAGACACGCTCGAGATTCTCCGGCGCGATGCCGCTGCCCGTGTCGCGCACGCTCAACCGGACATGACGGCCCGCCGGCACGACGACGCGCGCCAAATGCACCGGCTGGGCGGTTTCGAAATTTTCCGCGCGCACGGTGATGCTCCCCTGACCGGCGATCGCGTCGCGCGCGTTTACGCACAGGTTGAGGAGTAATTGGTAGAGCTGGGTCGGGTCCGTCTCCACCAGCCAGGTGTCCGCGGGCACTTCGGTTACGACGCTGATCGCCTTCGGAAAAGTGCTGCGTGTCACCTTCGCCAGTTCATCGATGACGTGGCGCGGTTGCACGGCCGCACCGCTCTCGTCGTGTCCACGGGCGAAGGCGAGGACCTGCCGGACGAGTTCCACGCCGCGCTGGGCGGACGTTTCCACCAGAGTAAGGAGTTCTTCGAGCGCGGGATTCTGGGTCTGTTCGCGCAGGATTTGCGGCGCGATCAGGATGGGCGCGAGCACGTTGTTCAAATCATGTGCGATCCCGCTCGCGAGCAAACCGATGCCCTCGAGGCGCTGGGCGTGTAGGAGTTGCGTCTCGAGCAGTTTGCGCTCGGTCACATCGCGTTGCACCGCGACGTAGTAGGCGATCTTTCCCTGCGCGTCGCGCAACGCTTCGATGTACCAATCGATGTAAAACTCGGAGCCGTCCTTGCGATAATTGATGTCTTCGCCGGCGAAGCTTTCCCCCTTCTCCAACTGGGCGCGGAGACGATCCAGGGTTTGTCGCCGAGTCTTCGGCCCTTGCAGAAATCGCGGATTTCTTCCCACGACCTCCTCCATCGCCCAACCGGTCATGCGCGTAAAAGCCTGATTGACGTAGACAATGTTCGGACCCGGCAGATCGAGCTGCGCGTCCGTGATCACCACCGACTCGCGGAGTTGCGCAAGGGCCTGTTGCGCGAGGCGAAGTTCGTCGCGTGGCGGCACTGGGGCCGCGGCTCCGGCCGGGAGAGGAGCGGACGCGAAGCCTCGAGGGGGCTCGCGATCGATTGGTCCGGTCCACATGCGCCTGCTTAGAGAGCAAAGTCCGAACCCGCGGAGGAAGAATTTCGAGGTCAGGACCCGGGGGATTTCCCGGCCCATGATTCTGATCGGGCATTCGTTAAGCCAATTGGGGGCGGGACATTTCGACGCCGGAACAAGATTCGATATGATGTCCGGCGTGAGAAGGGTGTTTGGGCTCGAGACAGAATACGGGATCACGATCGATGGCGCGGAGACGGTGGACGTCGTCGCGGAGTCGATCGAGCTG